>NZ_QNVX01000005.1:122038-203789 GCF_003314725.1 Rhodovulum sp. BSW8 | reverse complement strand
GTCGGTTCGCTGCTTGCCTGGATCGCTCCCCGGACTTCGGTGTCGTGGTGGCCTGCCTGTGCAGAGAGACCAGCATGCTCCCATCCCTTCCCGAACCTCGCGCAGGATCGACCTTGCCATGAACAGGGCAGACCGGCGCGGGGCTATGTGATCATCCGGGATGGAACACGCAGGCCCATGGCGAAGCGCAAAGCCGTGGGCTTTCTGATGACGGAGAAAGGCTTCAGCGCACGGCGGGCCTGCCGGATCGCCGGGCTCGCCCGGTCGGTGCAGAAATACTGGCCGAAGCCGAAGACCGACGTGGCGCTGGTTGCGCGGATGAAGGCGCCAGCGGACGAAAACCGGCGCTACGGCTATCTGCGCCTGCCCGCCATGCTGCGCCGCGAAGGGCTCATCCCGAATACCAAGCGCACCGATCGCCTCTCCACGGCCGAGGGCCTGCAAGTGCCCAAGAACAAGCGACGAAAGCTACCCCGCCGGGATCGCGTTGCACCTCAGGTGCCGAAACGGCCGATGCAGCGCTGGCCGATGGAATGAGGCGGATCAGGAAAGGCCCCGGTGGGGCGTTTGCCCGCCGAATGCGAGCGATCAGCTGGCCGATAGCCGACGGTTCCTGGCGCGGCACTTCGTCGATGATCACAGCCGCATCTGTCCCGGCCAGATCGTCGATATCTCGATCTGCGGCGCGTCGCCAGTGTCGCTCGGACCAATGACGCTCCAAATGGCGACTGAGCGGTTTCTCGAAGACTTGGCGCAGCGCGTCGGTCTGCCCGAAGAGATCGTTCTCGACAACGGCCCCGAAGGCAGCAGCAGACCGAAGTCAGCCGAGGCGTGCAAGCGAGGGGAAGGTCTCCAGCAGCCAGTAGCTGAACGCGCTGAAGGCGCCGGTCAACAGGGCCAGCCCGACCGCAATCAGCAACACGCCCATGGCGCGTTCGATCAGGGCCATGTGGCGCTTGAGGCGGTTCATCACCCCCATCGCCCGCTGAATAAAAAGCGCGGCCAGCAGGAAGGGAATGCCAAGTCCCGCCGCATAGACCGCAAGCAGAACGGTCCCCCGCGAGACGCTGGCCTCGGAGGCCGCAAGCGACAGGATCGCGCCAAGCTGCGGACCGATACAGGGCGTCCAGCCGAAGGCAAAGGCCAGCCCCAGCAGATAGGCCCCCATCGCCGACCCGCCGCGATCGCCCGCATCGACCCGCATCTCGCGATCCAGCAGCGGAATCCGAAAGACATGCAGGAAATGCAGACCGAAGACGATCACCACCGCGCCCGATACCCGGGCGAAAAGGGTCTGGTTCTGCAGGAAGAACGCCCCGAAGGCCGAGGCGGTGAACCCAAGCAGCAGGAACACGGTCGACAGCCCCAGCACGAAGAAAAGCGCGGCCACTGTCGCGCGCCGCCGTCCCGCACCCGCCCCGGTCAGCTCGCCCATCGTGATCCCGCCCATATAGGCCAGGTAGGGCGGCACGATCGGCAGCACGCAGGGGCTGAGAAAACTCAGCAGGCCCGCCGCCAGCGCCACCAGCATGGCGGGCAGAAGCCCCGCGTCGATCAGCTCGATTCCGAACATGGCCCCTCCGTCGCCCGGTCCAGGTCTCTCGACCTCGTTCCGGTCCTAGCCGAAGCCGGTCCATTCGTCACGGGCGACGGTCTCACAAAGCCGTGGACATGTCGGCGCATCGGGCCTAAGCGCGGCGCCATGGAGGACGAGATCGAAATCGACCTACGGGGGCTGAAATGCCCGCTGCCGGTGCTGCGGGCGCGCAAGGCGCTGGCCGGCCTTGCACCCGGTGGTCTGCTGCGGCTTCGGGCGGACGACCCGGTCGCGGTGATCGACATTCCGCATTTCTGCCGCGAGGCCGGGCACGTGCTGGTCTCGGCCGAAGACGAGGCAGACGCCACGCTTTACCTGATCCGGAAAGGATAGGCCCGGCCCCCCGAAGGGCGCCGGGCCAATACCGTTCTGACCGACTGTGCCTCGAGCCGCCCGTCAGCGGCCGAGCGACCACCAACCGCGCCGCTTGGGCTCGTCGCTTTGAGGCTCTTCGGCCTGCGTTTCGGGCTCGGGGTCCGAGACCGGGTGTGCATCCGAGGACCCTTCGGCGTCCGGCTCCGGCGCGTCCGCAGGATCGGCAGCAGCCTCGGTGCCGCGCTCCTCCTCCGCGAGGGACGTTTCGACAACCGGCTCGGGGTCAACCGACGGCTCGGGCGTCGCCTCGGGCGCCGGTGCCGACACATCCTCCGACACCGGTGCGGTGACCTCTGCCTCTGCCTCAGCCTCTTTCCCGGTCTCTTGCTCGGTCCGGTCAGACTTGCGGCCGCGCGAGCGGCTCCGCCGCGTCCGGCGCGGCTTGTCGTCGGACTTTTCCTCAGCCTGAGCGGACTCGTTCTCGGGATCGGCAGCCTCTTCCGGTTCGGGCTCGGCCTGATCCGCGATGTCGCCGTCGTCTTCGCCCTCGGCATCGTCCTCGGCCGAACCGGCCTCGAAGCCCTGATCGTCCCCGCCCTGCGAGGGTTTCTTGCGGCGGCGGCGGCGGCGGCGCTTCTTGCCCGGCTTGTCCTCGTTCTTTTCGTCGGCTTCGGGCTGGGCGACGGTCTCGACGACCGGCGCCTCGTCCTCTTCCTCCTCCTCGACCGGGTCGGGCATGTCGGACATGTCCAGCGACACCACCGGCGTCACCACCTCGGGCACCGACCGGGTCGCGGTCTTGAACCGTTCGATGGAGAAGTCGGGCGAGATCAGGAAGGGATCGGCCTCGATCCGTACCGACAGCCCGTAGCGGGCCTCGATCTGGGCGACATGTTCGCGCTTCTGGTTCATCAGGAAGTTGATGATGCCGATCGGCGCCTTCAGAAGCACCTCGCGCGACCGGCCGCGCACGCCCTCTTCCTCGATCTGGCGCAGGATCGACAGCGCCAGGTTGTCGTCAGACCGGATCAGCCCGGTGCCGTGGCAATGCGGACAGGGCTGCGTCGTGGCCTCGATCATGCCCGGGCGCAGACGCTGGCGCGACATCTCAAGCAGACCGAAGCCCGAGATACGGCCCACCTGAATCCGCGCGCGGTCGGTTTTCAGCTTGTCTTTCAGGCGCTTCTCGACCGAGGCGTTGTTCTTGCGCTCTTCCATGTCGATGAAGTCGATGACGATCAGCCCGGCCAAGTCGCGCAGACGCAGCTGGCGGGCCACTTCCTCGGCGGCCTCGAGGTTGGTCTTGAGCGCGGTTTCCTCGATCGAGCCTTCCTTGGTGGCCCGGCCCGAGTTGACGTCGATGGCCACCAGCGCCTCGGTCACGCCGATCACGATGTAGCCGCCAGACCGCAGCTGCACCACCGGGTTGAACATCGAGCTGAGGTAGCTTTCGACCTGATAGCGCGCGAAAAGCGGCATCGGGTCGGTGTAGTGCTTCACGTTCTTGGCGTGGGACGGCATGATCATCTTCATGAAGTCCTTGGCCAGACGGTAGCCCCCCTCGCCTTCCACCAGAACCTCGTCGATCTCGCGGCTATAGAGGTCGCGGATCGAGCGCTTGATCAGGTCGCCTTCCTCGTAGATCGGGGCGGGCGCGATGGATTTCAGCGTCAGTTCGCGGATCTGTTCCCAAAGCCGCTGCAGGTATTCATAGTCGCGCTTGACCTCGGACTTGGTGCGCTTGGCGCCTGCGGTCCGGATGATCAGGCCCGCGCCTTCCGGAACGTCCATTTCCGAGGCGATTTCCTTCAGCTTCTTGCGGTCGACGACATTGGTGATCTTGCGGCTGATGCCGCCGCCCCGTGCCGTGTTCGGCATCAGCACGCAGTAGCGGCCCGCCAGCGACAGATAGGTGGTCAGCGCCGCGCCCTTGTTGCCGCGCTCTTCCTTGACGACCTGGACCAGCATGATCTGCCGGACCTTGACCACTTCCTGGATCTTGTAGCGCCGGGCGCGCGGCTTGCGCGGACGGATCTCTTCGGTGACGTCCTCTTCGGCGACCGACTCGATCTGGTCGTCGTGATGCACCTCTTCGGGGCCGTCCTCGTCGGCTTCGGCGGCGGGCACGGCGGGCGCCTCATCCTCAGCCTCGTCGGTCTTCTTGCGCGATCCGCGACGGCGGCGGCGCGACGAGGACTTGCGGCCCTCGGACGCGCTTTCCGAAGACGGCTCGTCGGCCAGGTCGCCTGCGGTTTCGTCGTCCTCGCCCAGATCGACCACGTCCATGCCGGGAATACCGGCGCCCGGCTCGCGGGTCTCGACCGGGTCGTCGCTATGGGCCGTCATCGCCATGACGGTGGGCGGGGTATCGTCGTCCTCCTCCTCGTCGCCTTCCTCCTCTTCGGCGGCATCCGTCTCAGGGCTGTCCGCGTCGTCGTCGGAATCCGCATCGGAAGGCCCCTCGGCCTCTTCGGCGTCGGGTTCGGACGCGCTTTCGTCGTCCGCATCCTCGGCGGACGCAGAAAGCTCCTCGATTTCGTCAACGGGATCGTCGTCCCCGTCTTCAGTGTCGAGCGCACCCTCATCGGCCTGATCCACGGAAGACGGGGAGGTGCCCGACGCCCCGCTGCCCGAGCGCGGCTTGCGGCGCGACCGGCCGCGACGCTTGGGCTTGTCGCCGTCGCCATCCTCATCCTCGAGGTCCTCGGCCAGCGCGCGCTCCTCGGCCAGCAGGGCCTCGCGGTCGGCGACCGGGATCTGGTAATAATCGGGATGGATTTCCGAGAAGGCCAGGAAGCCGTGACGGTTTCCGCCGTAATCGACGAAGGCCGCCTGGAGCGACGGCTCGACCCGGGTGACTTTCGCTAGATAGATATTGCCTGCGAGCTGGCGCTTGTTGACCGACTCGAAATCGAACTCGTCAACCTTGTTTCCGTCCACCACGACAACGCGGGTTTCTTCCGCGTGGGTGGCGTCGATGAGCATCTTCTTTGCCATTGGATCTCTTTGCACCACGGCAGATCGCTCGGCCCCGGGGGGGCAGAACGGCCTGGTGGGTGTCTTGTTGGGGCGTCAAGGCGTGCATGCGAGGCGCGGGCGGCGGCGTCGAGCCGTCTGCGTCCCTGCCTCGTCATCTCTGCACGCTCCATCGCGGTTCGTCTCCGATGCCGCGTCAAGCGGCATCCATTCGGTTGTCCCGGCGTCATTTCCGCGCCGGAATGCGGTTGGCCGAAACCGGCCAGATCGATCTGTTCCTTGCGGGCAACGGGCCTCCGGGCCCTGCGCCGCGCGAAAAAACAGCGAAACTCAAAATCTTCCAGAGCGGCCGACAGGCGGCACGGTCCTCCGTCAGTTGACATTAGCGGGTGGAGACGGTCAAAGACAATGCCTTTTTCCACACGCCGCAGTTGCGGATCAAAGATAGTCCGCGCGACTGAGGCCATATTTGGCCATCTTCTCGTTCAAGGTGCGCCGCGGAAGGCAAAGCTCTTCCATCACCGCCGCAATCGAGCCCTTGTGCCGCCGCATCGTGTTGTCGATCAGCATGCGCTCGAAAGCCTCAACATATTCTTTCAGCGGCTTGCCTTCGGTCGTCATCACCGGCTGGCTGGCCTCGTTATCGGCCATCAGAAGGCTCGCGATGGTGCCCGAGCCGCGCCGGTTCTGCAGCACCGCGCGTTCGGCGATGTTGATCAGCTGGCGCACATTGCCCGGCCAGGGCGCCTGCATCAGCTGGGCGGCTTCCTGCGCGGTCACCTCGGGCGCGTCGCAGCCGTATTCCTCGGCGAACTGGTCGCTCAGCCGGTTGAACAGCGTCAGGATATCCTCGCCGCGATTGCGAAGCGGCGGCAGGGTGATCTTCATCGCCGCCAGCCGGTAGAAAAGATCCGGCCGCAGCATGTCCTCGACGGTCTTGTCCTGCTCCTGCAGGTTCGAGACGGCGATGATCCGGGTTTCGGCGGGGCTCCCCTGCTCGTTGATGAACGTCAGCAGGCGGGCCTGCAGCGTCGGCGACAGCGCCTCGATATCCTCGAGGCACAGCGTTCCGCCTCGGGCTTCCTCGACCGCCGGAAGCGTGGTCGAGCCATCTTCGATCGGCCCGAAAAGCCGCGCGGTCAGCGCCTCGGGATCGAAGGCGGCACAGGCGATCTGGACGAATTTGCGCCCGGCACGCGGCCCCACCGCATGGAGCGCGTGGGCAACCAGCGTCTTGCCGGTGCCGGTTTCGCCGTCGATCAGCACATGGCCGTCGGCCTGACCCAGGTCGAGAATGTCCTCGCGCAGCCGCTCCATCACCGCCGAGGACCCGATCAGCTTCTTGACCAGCACGGTGCCGTCGCCCAGTTCGCGCCGCAGCGCCCGGTTGTCGAGCGCCAGCCGCCGGGTCTGGCTGGCCCGCTTGGCCAGTTCGGTCATGCGGTCGGGATTAAACGGCTTTTCCATGAAGTCGAAGGCGCCGATCCGCATCGCCTCGACCGCCATCGGCACATCGCCATGGCCGGTTATCATGATGACCGGCAGCGTCGAATCCTGGCTCATCAGCCGTTTCAGAAAGGTGATACCGTCCATTCCCGGCATCTTGATGTCGGTCACGACGACGCCCGGATAGTCAGGCCCGATCTCTTTCAGCGCATCCTCGGCCCGGGCATAGGTGGCGGTTTCGAATCCGCTCAGGGCCAGCCACTGGCTGATCGACTGACGCATGTCCTGTTCGTCATCGACGATGGCGATCTTCATGGCCTGAGGCATGTGCTGCTCACTCCGCGGCTTCTTTGTCCTGGTTCAATATGGGAAGCTGCACCTCGAAGACAGCCCCCTCTTCGCGCGCATTGCGGGCGGTCAGGCGGCCGCCAAGGTCGGCAACGATCCCCGACGAAATGGCGAGCCCCAGCCCGACGCCGTCCCCGGGTTGCTTGGTGGTGTAGAAGGGTTCGAACAGCCTGTCGATGTCCTCGATCCCGTGACCGTTGTCGCGCACGGTCAGCGTCGCGGTCTCGCCCGACGACAGGATCAGGTCGATCTGCGGCACCGGGCTTTCGCGGGTCGCATCGAGCGCGTTGCGCAAAAGGTTGATGATCACCTGTTCCAGCCGGATGCGGTCGGCCATCACCATCACCGGCTCGCGCGGCAGCGACCGGGTGATCGTCACCTTCCGCCGCTTGAGCTGCGGCTCCATCATCGACAGCGCGCCAGAGACGCAAGACCGCATGTCGAGCGGCTCGAAGGCGTCGCCGCCCTTCCGGGCATAGCTTTTAAGCTGGCGGGTAATGGCGCCCATCCGCTCGATCAGGTCGTCGATCCGCTGGAACGAGGACAGCGCCTCGTCGGGGCGCTTGCGCTGCAACAGCAGGCGCGCGCCCGCCAGATAGGTCTTCATCGCAGCGAGCGGCTGGTTCAGCTCGTGGCTGATTGCGGCCGACATCTCGCCCAGCGCAGCCAGCTTCGAGCTTTGCTCCAGGGTCTGCTCGGCCACCTCGAGGTTCTTCTCGGCGCGCTCGCGTTCGGCGATCTCGCGCTGAAGGCGCGCGTTCAGCTCGCGCAACTCGACGGTTTCGCGCTGATAACCCAGCGATTTCATCTGCGCCCGGCGCGACAGCAGGTAGAAGGACAGCGCCAGCAGCATGGCAAAGCCCATGATCTCGAGCGCGAGCACGGCATTCACCTTGTCACGGATCGAGACATAGGGGGTGAACGAGATGATGCGCCAGCCGCGGAAGGGTATCCGCGCCTCGTTGCGCATCACCGCCTCCCCCATCACATAGGCATCGGGCGGCAGCGCGCCCCAGTCGGCGGTCGCCTGGATGGCACGCGCCACGGCCGAGGGCGCCGAGCGCGCGTCGAGCGCCTCATTGACCAGCCGCCCGCGCCAGCGAGGTTCGGTGGCGAGGATGATCTGCCCCTCGCTGTCGGTCACGATCACCGCATCCGAAATGCCCGCCCAGCTTTGTTCGAACTTCGCCAGATCGACGCCCACGACGATTACCCCCGCCTTCTTGCGGTCGACCGTGATGGCGCGCGAATAGGTGAAGGTGAAATTCCCCGCTTCGGCCCGCGAGGTGATGAAGACGGTATCGTTCGACCTGAGCGCCTCGACATAGAAAGGGGCAGACCGCAGATTGGTGCCGATGGTCGAGCGGTCGGTCGCGGCCACCACCCGCCCGGTATCGTCCAGAAGCTGCAGCGAGGCGGCACCGATTTCATCGACATAGGAAATCAGCAACTGCGAGCTTTGCGAGAAGTCGACATTCTCGAGCGCGCGAATCAACGTGGGGTCGCGGGACAGCAGCAGCGGCACCACCGAGGCGCGCTGCAACTCGCTGACCACGTTCCCGGAATAGAGCGCCATCCGCACCTGCGCCCGGCTGCGCGTGCTTTCGGTGAAACGGTCGGTCAGCCATGTATTTGTGGTCCAGACCGTCGCGACCGCAATCAGGATCAGAACGCAGACCGCAAGGCGCACGATCCACACCCCCCGCAGGGGATATGCGGACCGATAGGGGCTGCGCGAGGGACCGGACATGCCGGCAAATTACGCTTGCGCGAAGGAACGCTCAAGCGGCGCGGGGTCACGCCGGGACGAGTGCGCCCAGAAGCGAGCGGAAAAGCGCCGCCCCGTCGGTATTGCCATGGGCGGGTTCCGCCGCCCGTTCGGGATGCGGCATCAGGCCCAGAACCCGGCGGTTTTCCGACAGGATGCCGGCAATGTCGGCGGTCGCGCCGTTGATCGGTTCGGCATAGGTGAAGGCGATGCGGTCCTCGGCCCTCAGACGCGCCACCAGATCGGCATCGGCCACATAGTTTCCGTCGTGATGCGCGACCGGAATGGCGATCTGCTGTCCCTTGGCATAGCCCGCGGTAAAGGCGCTGTCGGCGGTCTCGACCGTCAGCGGCACCGGCCTGCAGACGAACTTGAGACCGGCATTGCGCATCAGTGCGCCCGGCAGCACGCCGGTTTCGGTCAGCACCTGAAAGCCGTTGCAGACCCCCAGCGCATAGCCGCCGCGCGCGGTATGCTCGATCACCGCGCGGGTAATCGGCGAGCGCGCCGCGATGGCGCCGCAGCGCAGATAGTCGCCAAAGGAAAACCCGCCCGGAATGCCCACCACGTCGACGCCCTCGGGCAGCGCGCTGTCCTTGTGCCAGACCATGGTGACCTCGGCGCCCACGTTGCGGAAGGCCATGGCAAGGTCGCGGTCGCAGTTCGACCCGGGGAAGACGAGAACGGCGGCTTTCATGGGCGGATTCCTCTCTGGCGGCTCTCAGGCGAGAAAATTGGTGATCACGGCAACGCCGGGCGGTGCGGGGGCATCGAAGGCGGCCAGTTCGCCACTGGCCTCGGTCAGCTTCACACGCCGCCCGATCAGCGGCGTCAGGTCCACGTGCCCGCCGTCGATCAGCGACAGCAGCGAGGGATACTTCCAGGCCGCCATGCCGCGGGTGCCGTAAACGGCCAGCTGGCCGGAATAGACCGCATCCATCGGCAGCGCCATGGTGGTGTTCTTGCCGGTCGGCATGCCGACCTGAACCATCCGCCCCAGCTTGCGCAGCGATTTCATGGCGCCGATGGTGGTCTCGGGGATGCCCAGCGCCTCGATCGCCACATGGGCGCCGCCGCCGGTAATGTCGCGCACGGCCTCGGCCGGGTCCCCGGCGCGCGCGTCGATCGCCGCATCGGCGCCCAGCGCGACCGCGTAGTTCAGCTTGTCGGGCACGACGTCGACGACCGCGACCCGCGCGCCCAGCGCCCGGCCCAGCAGCAGCGCCGAGATCCCGACCCCGCCGCCGCCGAAGATCGCCAGCCATTCGCCCGGCCGCAGCGCGGCGCGCCCGGTCAACGCCTGCCAGGCGGTCGTCACCCGGCAGCCGAGCGCGGCGGCCAGCGCCGGATCCATGGTTTCGGGCAGCGGCGTCAGGTTGGTATCGGCGAAGGGCACCGCGATCAGTTCCGCGAAGGCGCCGGCCTGGGTGAAGCCCGGCAGCACCTGATGGGCGCAGATCGTCTGATGCCCCGAGGCGCAGTCGGCGCAATGTCCGCAGGCCAGAATGAAAGGCGCGATCACCCTGTCGCCGACCTGCCAGCGCGTCACCCCGGGCCCGACCTCTTCGACCACGCCGCAATATTCGTGGCCCGGGATCAGCGGCAGCGACACGTCCGGGTCGGCGCCCGTCCAGGAATGCCAGTCGGACCGGCAGATGCCGCAGGCCAAAACCTTCAGGACCACCCCGTCCTTGGGGCAGTCCGGGTCGTCGACCTTCGAGACCTCCAGCGGCTTGCGCCAGCCGGTGAGGACCGCGGCCCGCATCGCTCAGACGATCTCGATGTCGTAGCGTTCGATCACCGTATTCGCGAGCAGCTTCTCGCACATCTCGCGCACCCGCGCCTCGGCCGCCGTCCGGTCGGTCGCGTCCAGATCGAGGTCGATCACCTTGCCCTGCCGGACCCCGCCGACGCCCTCGAAACCAAGCGTCCCCAGCGCGTGGCGCACGGCCTCGCCCTGCGGGTCGAGCACGCCGTCCTTCAGCATGACATGAACGCGGGCCTTCATCGGGTGGTCCTTCCTTGGATTGTCCTGGTGCTGTCCCCGCGCCCGGCGCGGGCACCGGGCGCGGTCTTTGGGGGCCGTCTGTCGCGGCGGGCGCGCGGCCCGCCGTCAGTCGCGCCGGGGCCGCGCGCCCCGCACGCTGCGTCTGGGATCATGTTCGGTGGAACCCTGTGATGACACAAGCCGAACACGCTTACCCTTTCAATTGATCAGGGTCGGCTTGCTGGGATGCGCGACATTGGTGGGCAGCACCCCCAGACGCTTGGCCACCTCGGTATAGGCATCGGTCAGCGAGCCCAGATCGCGGCGGAACACGTCCTTGTCCAGATGCTGGCCGGTCTTGACATCCCAGAGCCGACAGCTGTCGGGGCTGATCTCGTCGGCCACCACCAGGCGCATGAAATCGCCTTCCCAGATCCGGCCGATCTCGATCTTGAAATCGACCAGCTTGATGCCGACCGCGACCATGATCCCCGAAAGGAAGTCATTGACCCGCAGCGCCAGCGCCACGATGTCGTCCAGATCCTGCTGACCGGCCCAGCCGAAGGCGATGATGTGTTCCTCGGTGACCAGCGGGTCGCCCAGCCCGTCATCCTTGTAGTAGAATTCGATGATCGGGCGCGGCAGCTGGGTGCCTTCCTCGATCCCGAGCCGCTTGGACATCGAGCCCGCAGCGATGTTGCGCACGACCACTTCCAGCGGGATGATCTCGACCTGGCGGATCAGCTGTTCTCGCATGTTGATGCGCTTGATGAAGTGCGTCGGCACCCCGATCGCGTTCAGCCCGGTCATGAAGAATTCGGACAGGCGGTTGTTCAACACGCCCTTGCCCTCGATCACGTCATGCTTTTCGGCGTTGAACGCGGTGGCGTCGTCCTTGAAATACTGCACCAGCGTTCCCGGCTCGGGTCCTTCGTAGAGAATCTTCGCCTTGCCTTCGTAGATCTTCTTCCGACGTGCCATGGAAACTCCGAATGCGATTGGCGCGGGTGGCAGAGGTGCGCCCGCGCGATTTGACGCGCTTGTAGTCCAAGCCGCGCCCTGCCGCAAGGCGGCTGCGCGGTCGCGGCAGCCTGCCGCCTTGCGGTTGCGAGGGTCCGAAGGCGCCGCGCGGTCTTGCCGTGAGGCCCCGCCCCTGCCAACGTGTCTCTAGGCAGACGGAGGAAGTTCCCTTAAATGGCATGCACCGCAGGAATTCCACGACGGGGGGAAGAGAAATGACCACGTTCGACGACCGCGAACTTGCTTTCGAAAACAAGTTCGCCCACGATTCCGAACTTCAGTTCAAGGCCGAGGCACGGCGCAACAAGCTGCTGGGCCTCTGGGCCGCCGAACTGATGGGTCTGAGCGAGGAAGCGTCGCTCGACTATGCGAAGCAGGTCGTTAAGGCCGATTTCGAAGAGGCGGGCGACGAAGACGTTTACCGCAAGGTGTCGTCCGATCTCGGCAGCCGGGTCGACGAACCCACGCTGCGCGCCAAGATGGCCGAGCTGATGGTTCTGGCCAAGGAACAGATCATGAGCGAATCCTGAGCCCGGAGGCGCCTGCCCCGGCAGGCGCGCGCCCCGGACCCTCGATCCGCCGCCGGTCCCCGGTGGGATGACTGCCCAGCCGGGCCGCTTCAAATGCATGAGGACCCCCAAGATGACTGACGCCCTTTCCCGTTTGCTCGCCGAGCGCGACTGGCTGATGGCCGATGGCGCGACGGGGACCACCTTGTTCAACATGGGGCTGAGCTCGGGCGAGGCACCCGAATTCTGGAATGCCGACGAGCCCGACAAGATCCGCGCGCTTTACCGGGGCTCTGTCGAGGCCGGGTCGGACATCTTCCTGACCAACAGCTTCGGCGGCAATGCCTCGCGGCTGCGTCTGCACGAGGCCCAGGACCGGGTGCACGAGCTGAACCGGCTGGCGGGTGCGCTGGCGCGCGAGGTGGCCGATGCCGCCGGACGGCCGGTTGTCGTGGCGGGCTCGGTCGGGCCGACCGGCGAAATCATGGAACCGATGGGGCCGCTCTCCTATACGCGCGCGGTCGAGATCTTCCATGAGCAGGCCGAGGGGCTGAAAGAGGGAGGCGTCGATCTGCTTTGGGTCGAGACGATCAGCGCTCCCGACGAATACCGCGCTGCCGCCGAGGCCGCCAAACTTGCCGGCATGCCCTGGTGCGGCACGATGAGCTTCGACACTGCCGGGCGCACGATGATGGGCATGACCTCGGCGGGGCTGGCCGAGCTGGTCGAGAAACTGCCCCACAAGCCGCTTGCTTTCGGGGCCAATTGCGGCGTCGGCGCGTCGGACCTTTTGCGCACCGTGCTGGGCTTTGCCGCCGCCGGGACCGAATGGCCGATCATCGCCAAGGGCAATGCGGGCATCCCGAAATATGTGGACGGGCATATCCATTATGACGGCACGCCCGAGCTGATGGCCGATTACGCCGTGCTGGCCCGCGATTGCGGCGCCACCATCATCGGCGGCTGCTGCGGCACCACGCCCGAACATCTGCAGGCGATGCGTGCAGCGCTCGAAACCCGCCCGCGCGGCCCGCGCCCCAGCCTTGACGAAATCACCGACCGGCTGGGCGGGTTCTCGTCGGCCTCGGACGGCACCGGCGACGGCGAAGGCCCGGCCCGCGCCCCGCGCCGACGTCGCCGCAGCTGAGACAAACCCCGGGCATTGCCGCAATGCCCGGCTCCCCATGCCCCTCCAGACGCTTGCGACGGGAATTTCTTCCGCGATCAGAACAGAGAAAGCTGATCTCCCGCCCGGGGCGGCACCCGGAAAAGCGCGGTTGAAAGCTCGGGCTGCGCGGTTGCCAGGCCCAGCCGGGCCACGGCCAGCCGGAACCGCTGCGCCACGATCTCGGCATAGGGCCCCTCGCCCCGCATCCGGCGCCCCCAGTCGGGGCTGTAGATCTCGCCGCCATGCATCTCGCGCAGCCGTGCCAGCACCCGCGCCGCCCGGTCGGAACAGTGCCGGGCCAGCCAGTCGGAGAAAAGCGGCCCGACCTCGCGCGGAAGGCGCAGCATGATCCAGCTGGCAGCCCCCGCCCCGGCCGCCGCCGCCCGCGCCAGAATCGCCTCGAGCTCGGGATCGGTCAGCGCCGGGATCACCGGCGCCACCATCACCCTTACCGGCACCCCCGCCGCGGCCAGGCTCTCGATGGTCTGCAACCGCCGCTCGGGCGCGGGCGCGCGCGGCTCCAACCTGCGCGAAAGATCCCGGTCGAGCGTCGTCACCGAAATGCCGACCCGCACCAGCTCCAGCTCGGCCAGTTCCGACAGCAGGTCGAGATCGCGCTCGATCAGCGCGCCCTTGGTGACCACCGCCACCGGATGGCGGAAATCGCGCAACACCTCCAGAAGCCCGCGCATCACGCGATAGCTGCGCTCGATGGGCTGATAGGGGTCGGTATTGGTGCCGATGGCCAGCGTCGCGGGCCGGTAGCCTCGGCGCGACAGCTCTTCGGCCAGCACCCTTGGCGCCTCGGGCCGGGCGATCAGCCGGGATTCGAAATCGAGCCCCGGCGACAGCCCCAGCCAGGCATGGCTCGGCCGGGCAAAGCAGTAGATGCAGCCATGTTCGCAGCCGCGATAGGGATTCACCGACCGGTCGAAGGGCACATCGGGCGAGCTGTTGCGGGTGATCGCCGAACGCGGCCGCTCGACCCGCGTCTCAGTCCGCAGCGGCGGCGGCGCCTCGCCCGGGTCCCAGCCGTCATCCTCGGGCGTGACCGCCAGCCGGTCGAAGCGGTTCGCGGGGTTGCCGCTCGCCCCGCGCCCGGGCGTCGGCCCCTGCCCCGGCCCTGGCACCGGGTCGATCCTGGGGCCGGAACCGGCCGAAGACATCCGCGCGCGTGTCATGCCGCGAGACTGGAACATAACGCGAACATATACAAGCGCCAGGCGGTGTCGGGAGCGCCGTATTTTCGCGGTCAGGTCGCTTCGGGAAGCCGGCTGGTCGCAATTCGGTAAGCCTTGGATGTGCAAACTCCCGATGAAGGGACAAGAGGGTCCGGCAGGGCGCCGGGCCCCATTGGGAGCATGAGATGGCCGAGGAAGACGACGACATCGTCCTGGCGGAGCTGCCGGATGACGAACTGGTCCCGCAGATGCAGGACGACCTTTACGACGGGCTCCGGGACGAGGTCGTCGAAGGGGTCGAGATCCTGCTGTCGCGCGGCTGGGCGCCCTACCGGGTGCTGACCGAGGCGCTGGTCTCGGGCATGACCGTCGTCGGCCATGATTTCCGCGATGGCATCCTCTTCGTGCCCGAGGTGCTGCTGGCGGCCAATGCCATGAAGGGCGGAATGCAGCTCCTCAAGCCGCTTCTGGCGGAAACCGGCGCGCCGCGCATGGGCAAGATGGTGATCGGCACCGTCAAGGGCGACATCCACGACATCGGCAAGAACCTCGTCGCGATGATGATGGAAGGCGCCGGGTTCGAGGTGGTCGATCTGGGCATCAACACCGATATCGACCGCTATCTGGTCGCTCTCGAAACCGAACAGCCCGACATTCTGGGCATGTCGGCGCTGCTGACCACCACCATGCCCTACATGAAGATCGTCATCGACACGATGGCCGAAAAGGGCATCCGCGACGATTACATCGTGCTGGTGGGCGGGGCGCCGCTGAACGAGGAATTCGGCCGCGCCATCGGCGCCGACGCCTATTGCCGCGATGCGGCCGTGGCGGTCGAGACCGCAAAGACCTTCGTCGCCCGCAAGCACAACAGCGCCGCGGCGGGCTGAGCCGCGCGGTCGAAACACGCAGCGCGTCGGTCCAGATGGCCAGGCCCCGGAGGACGCCGAAACCGTCCCGCCCCCAGACCGGGCCCAGGTCCCAGGGCAGGGGATGTACGACCGCCGGGCGACGCCATCGGCGCCGGGCGATGGCGTCGCTCGGCACCCGGCGAACCGGCCGTACCGTTTCAGCTGGGTGTACGATCCGAACGGAGGTCTCGAAACGAACGGGCGGGTTCTCCCAAACCCGCCCGCCGCGCGAAAGCCGGTGCGCCTACCCCCCGGAAACGCCTGGAGCGCCCCCGTGCCGGCAATCGCTGCAGCGCCCGATCCTCCCCCGGGTCGGCCGCTGCCTGTCGTCTCTATCTGCCCCGCAGCCCCGCCCCTGCTGGGCAGGGGCACAGGTCTTTTGCGCTGACCCTGTCCGGGCGAGGCTTGTCGGAGCCACGCTTTTCGGAACGGGCCATTCGCCGGCCGCAAGGCCAATCGTCGCGAAGAACCCGATCGGACACCGCCAGATCGAAACCATGCACCGCGTTCATGGCCGTTCTCCGGGCATGCCCCCTGAAGGACGCTCCGCACCGATTACTGACACATGGCGGCGTTCCGACCTCGGCCCCGAGCGGATGCGGCCCGGTCAAGATGCCGTAACGCAACGTAACACGAGAGCGAGCAAAAGACCAGAACTGACTGACTTTATTTAATTATTCCAAATCTTTAAAGCCAACTCCCCAACATGCCTTGCCGAGCTCTCGGCTCTGCCCCACATCGGTAACGAAAGGAGACGTCATGCCTGTCCGTCGTCTTGCCCTGCTTCTGACTGCTGTGATCGGGGCCGCTGGCCTGACCGTATGGCTGGCCGCGCTTCTGCCCGCCAGCGGGGTCGCATGGCTTCTGCCGCTGGCGCTGGCCGCCGCTGTGGGACTGCGCCTGCTGCAGAGGCGGCGGTGAGCGCGCCCGACGACCGCAGCCTGACCGAGACCGGCCTGCCGCCCGACGGCATGGGACGGGTTCTGGTGATCGGCTGCGGCGCGCTCGCCCACGAGATCCTGGCACTGAAGCGGCTGAATGGCTGGGACCATCTGGACCTGACCTGCCTGCCCGCGATCTGGCACAACCACCCCGACCGCATTGCCCCCGGGCTCCGCACGCTGGTCGAGCGGCACCGCGCCGCCTATCCCACGATCCTTGTCGCCTATGCCGATTGCGGCACTGGCGGCGGTCTGGCCCGCACCTGTTCCGAGCTTGGGGTCGAAATGATGGAGGGCCCGCATTGCTATGCCTTCTTCGAAGGCCAGGCCGCTTTCGCCGCCCGCGCAAGCGGGGAAATCGACGCCTTCTACCTCACCGATTTCCTGACCCGGCAGTTCGACGCCTTCGTCTGGCGCCCGCTCGGGCTTGATCGCCATCCCGAACTCGCGCCGCTTTACTTCGGTAATTACCGAAGCCTCGTCTATCTGGCCCAGACCGAGGATGCCGCGCTCGACCGGCAGGCAGCGGCCTGCGCCGCGCGCCTCGGGCTTGCCTACGAGCGGCGGCCCACGGGCTATGGCGATCTGGCGGCGTTCCTGGCCGGGCGCGGCTGAGCCGGGCTATTTCGGCGGGATCGAATAGGTCAGGCTGGCCCGGGCTACGATCTCGTCGCTGCCGTCAGAGCGGATCATCGCATCGCCCACCGCCAGCACCCGGCCCAGCTTCAAAAGCCGCGCCTCGCAGATCAGGTCGCGCCCGGCGGCGGGCTTGCGCATGAAGTCGATCGAACAATTGGTGGTGACGGCCAGCGCCTTCGGCCCGATCATAGCCAGCACCGCCAGATAGATCCCCACATCGGCCAGCGCGAACATCGACGGTCCCGACACCGTGCCCCCCGGCCGCAAGTGCCGGTCCGTCACCGCCAGCCGCACCCGCACCCGCATCGGCGCGACCTCCTCGACGACGAACTCTTCCCCCACCTGCGGAAACGCGCTCCGCAGAAAGGCGGTCAGCGCCGCCACGTCCATCACTGGCTGCATGGGCTTTTCCCTCCTCCCGTTCCGCCCTAGTCTTCGCCGCCTGAGGGAGGAGACACAAGATGACCGAGATCCTGTTACGCGACGACACCCGCGGCGTGGCCATCCTGACGATGAACGCGCCCGAGCGGCTGAACGCGCTGTCCGACGCGATGCTGGCCGCGCTGCAGGACCAGATCGACGCGCTGGCCAAGGACCGCGAGACCCGGGTGGTGATCCTGAAGGGCGCGGGCAAGGCGTTCTGCGCGGGTCATGACCTGAAGGAGATGCAGGCCGGGCGTCAGGCGCTTGATGGCGGCAGGGCCTATTTCGCCGACCTCTTCGCACGCTGCGCGCGGGTGATGACGGGGCTCATGCGCCTGCCTCAACCGGTAATCGCGGCGCCGCATGGCATCGCCACCGCCGCAGGGTGCCAGCTGGTGGCGTCCTGCGATCTGGCGGTCGCGGCAGAGGGCACGCGATTTGGGGTGAACGGGGTCAATATCGGGCTTTTCTGTTCGACGCCGATGGTCGCCCTGACCCGCACCATCCCGCGCAAGCATGCCTTCGAGATGCTGACCACGGGCCAGTTCGTTGACACCGGCCGGGCCGAGGCTCTGGGGCTCATCAACCGCGCGGTTCCAGCGGACATGCTGGACGATGCGGCCTGGCGCCTGGCCGAAACGCTGGCGGGCAAGCTGTCGCCTGCGCTGCGGGTGGGAAAGGGTCTTTTCTACGACCAACTGGAGCGAGGCATCGACGAGGCCTATTCCATGGCAGGCGCCGCGATGGTCGAGAACATGATGCTGTCGGAAACGGAGGAAGGCATCGGCGCCTTTCTCGAGAAACGGCCGCCAGCCTGGCAGGCCTGACATCATGATCGGGGCCGGGCGACGTCCGCCCGGCCCTGATCCTCATCCTGTCATTCCGCCGGCACAACGCGGCCAGCGGCGGCGGCGCGCTTCTCGCGGCGCTCGCGCGAGGCTTTCAACTGCTCTTCGGTCTGGCGCAGGTTGATATAGGCGAAGGCGAGAACGAAGCCGAGGGTGCCAAGACCCAGAACGGCGTTGATCGCATCGATATCCATTGGTCGTGTCCTCTCTGTGCAAGTTGCAATGTACAAGGGATACGTGGCGCCCTCGGGACCGGATCACCGCATGGGCGGAAAAATCTGCAAATCCAAGGGCATGCGGCGAAAGCCGAAGCGCAAGCCTTTGAAATAGGACAAAAAAATGGCGCGATCTCGCCGCAATCAAACGAATGTGAGCGCCGCATCCGGGACCGATCAGGCCCCCGGGGCCGGGGCGCGCCTAGCGGATCAGCAGGATCACCAGAAGCAGGAAGACCAGCATCCCGAGGATGCCGGCATGGGCGAAAACCAGGCTCGTGAGGAAAAGCCCTGTCAGGACCGCAGCCACGATGGTCGCCTGGTCGCGAAGCGGCCGGGCCTCCAGCCGCGCGGAGATCTCTTCGGGCGGGCGGCGCCACCAGAGGCGGGCGACAATGGCAAAGGCCACCCGGCGGGCGGGGAGCCAGATAGCTTGCCAGAGCCGGTCATGCGAGGTCATGCCATCCTTCCTAGCAGCACCGCCCTCCCGGGGCGAGCCTCGACACGGGAGGTCAAAGCCCGTAGATCTCGCCGAACTTGGCGTCGAGATAATCGAGAAGCGGGCCTTCGCCGGGGGCGAACCCGCAGGCCCGGCGGATCGTCTCGGCCGGTTCGTAAAGCCCGCCGGACCGCTGCACCTCGGATTTCAGCCAGGCGGTCGCGGGTTCGGCATGGCCCCGCGCCAGATCGGCATCGAGCGTGGGCACCGCGGCGCGCAGCGCCTGATACAGGCAGCCCGCATAGACATTGCCCAGCGTATAGGTCGGGAAATAGCCGAAAAGCCCCACCGACCAGTGCACATCCTGCAAGAGCCCATTGCGCGGCCGGTCGACCGCAACCCCGAAATCGGCCTCGAAGCGGGTGTTCCAGGCCTCTTCCAGATCCTCGACCTCGAGCCGCCCGGCGATCAGGTCGCGTTCCAGATCGAAGCGCAGCATGATGTGCAGGTTGTAATGCACCTCGTCCGACTCGGTGCGGATATGGCCCGAATGGACCCGGTTGACCGCCGCATAGAAGGCATCCGCGTCGGCCGCCCCCGCCGTGCCGAAGACCTCGGCCATCCGCCCGAAAAGCCAGGAGCAAAAGGCGCGACTGCGGCCAAGCTGGTTCTCGAAGATCCGGCTCTGGCTTTCATGCACCCCCATCGAGACGCCGGCCCCCAAGGGCGTCAGCCCATAGGCCGGGTCGATCCCCTGTTCATAGGCGCCATGTCCGGTCTCGTGCAGTGTGGAATAAAGCGAACCCAGCGGCTCGGTCTCGTCGACCCGGGTGGTGATCCGGACATCGGTGCCCGACCCCGAGGTGAAGGGATGAACCGAGAAATCGAGCCGCCCATGCCGCCAGTCATAGCCGAAATGCGTGGCGACCTCGCGCGACAGCGCCATCTGCCCGGCTTCGGGGAAATGGCCCGAAAGCGGTGCGGGCGCCCGGCCCGAGCCCATGATCCGTTCGCGCAGGCTCACCAGACGCGGGCGCATCCGGTCGAACATCGCGGCCAGCGCCCCCGCCGTCGCGCCGGGCTCGTAATCGTCGAGAAGCGCGTCGTAAAGATCGCCGCCCATGGCCAGCGCCGCCGCCTCTTCGCGTTTCAGCCGCACCACCTCGCGCAGCGTGGGCAGGAAATGCGCGACATCGTCGGCGGCGCGGGCCTCGGCCCAGATCCCCTGGGCGCGGCTCGTGACGCGGGCGATCTCGGCCGACAAGGTCTCGGGCAGGCGCGTCGCGCGGGTATAGCTGCGGCGGATATGGCGCATCTGCGCCCGTCCGGTCTCGTCGAGCAGGTCGTCGTCGATGGCCCCCAGCCAGTCGCCCAGACGCGGGTCGGTGCGACGGCGGTGCAGCACCGATTCCAGCGCCGCCATCTCTTCGGCCCGCTGCTGCGCGGCACCGCGCGGCATCATCGTCTCCTGGTCCCAGCCCAGCCGCATCGAGACCTGCGACAGTGCCTCGGTCTCGTGCTGGAAGGCCATCAGATCGTCAAAGGCGGTCATCGCGCGTCACCCCCGAATGGATTGCTGAACAGGATATTGCGCCATGAACCGGGCGCGCAGCACCAGAACCCACAGAAGGACGGCGCCCACCAGATGGGTCAGCGCCATATGCCACTGGCCCGCGTAAAGCACGGACCCGACACCCAGCACCCCCTGCCCGAAGACCATCACCCCCAGCCAGTCGAAGGCGCGGCGGGTGCGGGCATGGGGGCTTTTGCGGCCGCGCAGCCAGGACGCAAGCCCCAGCAGCACGACCAGATAGCCAAGCCCGCGATGGATGAACTGCACAAGACCCGGATTGTCCCAGATGTTGCGCCAGACCGGCTCCAGCGACAGCGGCTCGGGCGGCAGGATGCCACCCGCCATCAGCGGCCAGTCGGGAAAGCCCCGCCCCTGATCGAGCGCGCCCAGCATCGCTCCGAACAGGATCTGCAGGAAGGCCAGATGCATGACCCCGGTCGCCATGCCGAAGGCGCGTCCGTCGCGGGCGCGCCGCGCCTGCATCAGTTGCGCCTCGGGGCGGCGCAGCAGCATCGCGCCCCAGGCCGACAGCCCCATCCCGGCAAAGCCGAAGCCCGTCATCGCCGCCAGCCGCAGCGAGGCCGCGTCGAAGGGCGCGGGCAAGAGTCCTGCGGGCCCCATCGCCCAGTCGGCCGCGCCGATCCCGAGGATCGTGCCGCCCAGCGGCAACAGCCGCAGCGCCCAGCCCTTGGGGAGCTTGCCGAAAACCAGAAAGCCCAGATAGCCCAGCGCCCAGACCAGGGCCGCAAGCGTCCCTGCCTGGCGGATGCCCCAGCCCCACCAGTAAAGCCGCTGGAAGCCCGCAAGGTCGGTCGCACCGCCCGCCGCCGTGAGACGGTCAAAGGCGGCCGTCCATCCGGCCGGATCCAGGGGCGGCAGCTGCCCGTAAAGCGGACCGAACCCCGGAAGGGCCGCCGGATGGCCGGTCAGCCGGGCGACGCCCGCCGCGATCAGCATGGCGGCGATCAGCACGAAGACCGAGATCAGCCACCAGGCCACGGCCCCGCGCGCGCCGCGCCGGGCGGCGCGGTCGATGGCGCCGGGCTGGACGACCGGGCGTTCCAGCGGCGCCTCGGTGCCGACCTCCTCGAAGATGCTGCGGGTCTTTGCCTTGCTGCGGGTCTTGCTCATCGGCCCCCCTCCGTCTTGCGCCGCGAGACTAGGCGGGCGGGCGCGGCGCTGCAAGTCACTCGCCGCGCCCCCTGACGCGCGTCAATTGCCGCAGCATCCCGTGCAGGATCTGCACATCGGGCCGGGTCAGCGGCATCCGGCTCCACATGTTGCGCAGCGCCAGCTTCATCCCGGGCGCCTTGGTCTCGGGAAAGAAGAAGCCCGCCTCGGACAGACGCTCTTCGTAATGCTCGGCGAGCTTCTCGACCTCCAGAAGGCTCGCAGGCTCGGCCCCCGCCATTTCAAGTCGCTCGGGCAGGACCTCGGCGGTCTGGCGGCGCCATTCATAGGCACTCAGCAGGACGCATTGCCCGAGGTTCAACGAAGCAAAGTCGGGGTTCACCGGCACCGAGACGATGGCATTGGCCCGGGCGATGTCGTCGTTTTCCAGCCCTGCCCGTTCCGGCCCGAACAAAACCGCGACGCGGCGCCCGTCGGCCAGCAGCGCACGGGTCTCTGTCATCGCCTGCTCGGGGGTCACGACGGGTTTCGTCAGACCGCGCGGCCGGGCCGTTGTGGCGAAGACATAGTCGCAATCGGCCACCGCCTCGGCGGTCGAGGGAAAGATGCCCGCATGATCCAGAAGCCGCCCCGCGCCACTGGCCAGCGCCACCGCGCGCGGATTGGGCCAGCCGTCGCGCGGATCGACCAGACGCATCCGGTCGAGCCCGAAATTCCACATCGCGCGCGCCGCCGCCCCGATATTCTCGCCCATCTGCGGGCGCACGAGGACAAAGACGGGCTGGGCTGCTGTCATGGGGCTCGCTTCCTTCAAAAACTGCGGGGTGATACGCTTTGACCGGCGAAAGGGCAAGCCAGAGGGGCGCATGGCATTCGACGAAGGATTGGCCGCAGAGTTGCGGGGCGATCTGAATGAGGCCGGGTTTGTCACCGAACGGCGGATGTTCGGCGGGCTTTGCTTTCTGCTGGAAAGCCATAAGGTCTGCGGCGCCTTCGGCGAGGCGGGGTTCTTCCGGGTCTGTCCCGACCGCGCGGCCGAGGCGCTGGCGCTGCCCGGTACGCGGCCCTTTGCGTCCTCGGGGCGGCGAATGACGGGGGTCATCTCTGTCGATGCCGATCTGATGGCCGACGACGCGCGGCGCGGGCAGATGCTGGCGCTGGCGCTGGCCTTCGTCCGGAGCCTTCCGCCCAAACGGGTTCGGCAGGCGGGCCGTAGCCAACCGGAAAAAACCCCGCTATAGCGGCGCCACGGATAAGAGGAGCCCGCAAATGGCCGAACCCGAGCGCCCGCAGATCTACCTGATCACCCCGCCCGCCTTCGATCCCGAGAGCTTCGGCCCGCGCCTGGCCGGGGTGCTGGACAGCCATGACATCGCCTGCCTGCGCCTGTCGATGGCCAGCCGCGACGAGGATCTCGTGGCCCGCGCCGCCGACGGCCTGCGCGAGATCGCACATGAGCGCGACGTGCCGCTGGTCATCGAGACCCATGTCGGCCTGGTCGAGCGGCTGGGACTGGACGGGGTGCACCTGACCGATGGCGGGCGCAGCGTCCGCAAGGTGCGTACGCTTCTGGGGGCAGATCCGATCGTCGGCGCCTTCTGCGGGGCCTCGCGCCATGACGGCATTGGCGCGGGCGAGGGCGGGGCCGATTACATCGCCTTCGGGCCGGTCGGCGAAAGCGGGCTGGGCGATGGCAGCCGCGCCGAGGCCGATCTGTTCGCCTGGTGGTCCGAGATGATCGAGATTCCCGTGGTGGCCGAAGGCGCGCTCGATCCCGCCACGGTCGCGGCCCTGACCCCGATCACCGATTTCTTCGCCATCGGCGAGGAAATCTGGCGCGAAGAGGACGCCTCGGCTGCGCTCGGGAAACTGATCGCGGCCATGGGCTGAGGCCCCGGCAGAGGCGCGCGGCCTAGCCTGCGGCGGCGCTCCGCACCGCCGTCTCGCAGGCCAGCGCCAGCACCTTGCGGTTTTCGGCCTCCGCCACCCGGAGCGGCGGGTGATAGACCAGCTCGACCCTGCCGGGGCGTGCCGTCGCCAGAAGCTTCAGCGCATGCGGGCCAAAGCCCATGTCGCCCCACCAGCCATAGAAGGCCGGGTCCTCGCCCTCGGGCGCGGTGTAGACGACCGTCACCGGCTGCACCCAGAGAATGTCGCGCAGGTCGGCGCCGAAGAAGGCCGCGAACAGCGTCGACTTGAAGGGCAGCACCCGGCGCCCGTCGGTCGAGGTGCCTTCGGGGAAGAAAACCAGCCGGTGCCCGGCCTTCAACCGCGTCTCGAAGAGGTCAGCCTGGGCCTTTGCCTCGCGCTTTTCGCGGGCAATGAAAACGGTTCCGGCCGCCCGCGCCAGCCAGCCGATCCCGGGCCAGTCCGCGACCTCGGCCTTCGAGACGAAATAGACCCGTCCGCCCGCGTTCAGCGCAAAGATGTCAAGCCAGGAGGCATGGTTCGCGACCAGCGCGCCGCGTTCGCGCATCGGCCGCCCCCGTCGCCGGTAGCGCATCCCGAGGATCGCCAGCGCGGCCCGGCTGACCCCTTGGGTGATCCAGGGCGTCACCGGCCGCCTCAGCCCGAAAAGCGGCCGTTCGACCAGCCGAAGCGTCAGTTTCAGCATCATGCCAACACAAAGCACCGCGATCAGCGCCCCGCCGCGCAGCGCGACCCGCAGCCAGCCCGCCGCGTCGATCGGGGGCGCCTCGGGCGGCGCGGCGCCGCGCCAGGTGCTCACCCCTGACCCCGCCCGTAGCGCGACCGGCTTTTCTCGTTCATCTTGGCGGTGTCCATCAGAAGGCACACATCGGTGGTGTTGAAGGCCCGGTCGATGAAGGCGCCCTCGCCCACGAAGCCGCCAAGCCGCAGATAGGCCTTGATCAGCGCGGGCATTGCCAGCATCGCGCGTTTGCGGTCGATCTCGGACTCGGGCATCAGGTCCATCCGCTGGAAATGCTCGGGCAGGACCCGGACCCGCAGGTCCGAAGGCGCCAGATGGCGGTGATGCAGATAGGACAGCGGCTCGGCCAGCGCCCGGGCATCGGTGCCATGAAAGCTTGCCACCCCGAACAGCACCTCGATCCCCTGGTCGAGCACGTAATCGGCCAGCCCGTTCCACAGGTGATACAGCGCGGTGCCGCCGCGATAGTCGGGATGCACGCAGGACCGGCCCAGCTCCAGCAGCCGCCGCCCCGAGGCCTTCAGCGCCGACAGGTCGTATTCGTCCTCGCTGTAGAACCGCCCGATGGCAGCCGCCCGGTCCGAGGTCAGCAACCGGTAGACCCCCACCACATGGTCAAGCGCCGCCGCGTCGCGCCTTGTGTCGATCAGGATCAGATGGTCGAAATGCGGGTCCAGATCGTCGCGTTCCAGCCGCGCCTCATGGTCCACCAGCGGCCCGTCCGCCCCCAGCTCGGCCACGAAAACCTCGTAGCGCAGGCGCTGAGCGGCCATCAGGTCGGCCTCGCCTCGGGCCAAACGAAGCTGAAAGAACTCCTCGGGCGGCTGCATCTCTTGACCCCACACCACATTGACGCCCGCTTCTAGGGCGGCACCGGCGCAAGTGCAACCGCGCGGCCTGACGCGGCCGGACCGGCAGATCGCGGCAGCGCGGGTGTTCCGGCCGCGTTAATGTCCCATTAACGATGATGGGGCAGCTTTGCGCCGTACACGTATATCAGGACTCGAAGACAGGTATGAGCTCGACCCGCGTTCCGTCGATGACGACTTTTCCGGCCTCGGTGAAATTCACCGTGATCCGCGCCCCGATGACCGATTGCACCTGGCCAAGGCCCCAGTCCGGCTGCCCCGGATGGCGGACCAGCATTCCGGGTTCGAGGATCGCGTTCATCGGGTGCATCGGCTCTGTCCTTTCCGCGGGACCGGGAGGCTGCCATGACTGATCTGACAGCGCTTGTGGGATCGCGTATCTGCCACGATCTTATCAGCCCGCTCGGCGCCATCGGCAACGGGATGGAGCTTTTGGCCATGGCCGCCGCCGAGACGCCCGATGACGCGCCGGGCGAAGAACTGGCGCTGATCTCGGACAGCGTGGCCCGCGCCAATGCCCGGATCCGCATGTTCCGCCTGGCCTTCGGCGCGGCAGGCGACGGCGCCGAGGTCGCCGGACGCGAAGTCTGCGAGATCCTTGCCGACTATTACGGCGGCAGCCGCCATAACGTGACGGCCGAACCGCCCGCAGCGCTCAGCCGTGCGATGGCCAAGGTCGCGCTGCTGGCGGTGCTTTGCGCCGAAACGGCCCTGCCCCGGGGCGGGCGCATCGCGCTGTCCTGGTCGGAGGGGCGCGTTGTCATGCAGGCCGAGGCCGAGCGGATGAGCCTCGATCCGCGGCTCTGGACGCCGCTGACCGAAGGGGCGCTCTGCCATGAGGACCTCCGCCCAGCCGAGGTACAGTTCGCGCTTCTGCCCATCGCGCTGGCCGAGGCGGGACGGCGGCTGACCTTCGATCATGACGAAACCCACCTGACGCTTGCCTTCTGAGGCAGGGCCCCGGCGCGCCCCGGGGCCCGTCACACAGCCCGGGCTCAGGCCCGGAGCGTGCCGTTGCCTTCGACCAGATACTTGAAGCTGGTCAGCTGTTCGGCCCCGACCGGCCCGCGCGCATGCAGCTTGCCGGTCGCGATGCCGATCTCGGCGCCCATCCCGAATTCGCCGCCATCGGCGAACTGGGTCGAGGCGTTGCGCATCAGGATCGCGCTGTCGAGCCGTTCGAAGAACCGCGCCGCCGCGGCGTCATCCTCGGTCAGGATGGCATCGGTATGGCCCGAGCCGAAGGTCCGGATATGCTCGATGGCGCTGTCGATATCGCCCACCACCTTGGCGGCGATGTCCATATCGAGATATTCGCGCCCCCAATCCTCGGCGGTGGCGGGCACCGTGCCCGGCAGCCGGGCCAGCACCTTGTCGGCATGGACCCGCACCCCGGCCTTGACCAGCGCCGCGACCAGATCGGCGCCAAGCGTCGCGGCCACGTCCTTGTGGATCAGCAGACATTCGGCCGCGCCGCAGATGCCGGTGCGCCGGGTCTTGGCGTTCAGCACCACCGACAGCGCCTTGGCCGGATCGGCGGCCTTGTCGACATAGATATGCACGATGCCCTCGAGATGGGCAAAGACCGGCACCCGCGCCTCGCGCTGCACCAGCCCGACCAGTCCCTTGCCGCCGCGCGGCACGATGACGTCGATATACTGCGTGAGGGTGAGCATCGCACTGACTGCGGCGCGGTCGCGGGTCGGCACGCGCTGGATCGCATCCTCGGGCAGCCGTGCCCTGGCAAGCCCCGCCACCAGGCATTCGTGCAGCGCCCCCGAGGAATGAAAGCTTTCCGACCCGCCGCGCAGGATCACCGCGTTGCCGGCCTTGAGGCAAAGCGCGCCCGCATCGGCGGTGACATTGGGCCGGCTTTCATAGATCACGCCGATCACGCCCAGGGGCGTGCGCACCCGACGGATATGCAGCCCCGAGGGCATGTCCCATTCCGCCATCACCTGGCCCACCGGGTCGGGCTGGGCGGCAACTGCACGCAGGCCCGCGGCAATGGCCTCGATCCGGGCCTCGTTCAGCATCAGCCGGTCCAGCATGGCCGGGCTCAGTTCCTTGTCGCGGCCGTATTCCATGTCGGTCGCGTTCTCGGCCAGGATCTGCGCCTTGTGCCTCAGAACGGTCTCGGCCGCGACGTCCAGTGCCCTGCGCTTGGCCGCCGCCGGGGCAAAGGCCAGTTCGGCCGCCGCCACCCGGGCGCGCGCCCCCAGATCGGCCATGAGGGCGTGAATGTCGATGATGTCCTTCATGTCGCCATGTCGTCCCTGTGTATCAGCGCCGCCCGTCCGGGATAGCCGAGGATCGACTCGATCTCGCCCGAGCGGCACCCCTTGATGAGCCGCGCCTCGACGGAAGTATAGCGCGAAAGCCCGGTGCCAAGACCCTCGCCCTGCGGGCCGAGGATCGCGACCGGCTCGCCCCGGCCGAAATCGCCGGTCACCTCGGTCACGCCTGCGGGCAGAAGCGACTTGCCGCTTTTCAGCGCCCCGGCCGCGCCCGCATCGACCCGAAGAAAGCCATGCGGTTTCATCGCGGCGATCCAGCCCTTGCGGGCGGCGCGCGGATCGCCCTTGGGGCGGAACCAGGTGCAGGCCGCGCCCTCTTCCAGCGCCTTCAAGGGCCGCATCCGCGAGCCTTCGGTGATCGCCAGCGCGCAGCCCGCGCCGGTCGCGGTCCGGGCGGCCATCAGCTTGGTCTTCATGCCCCCCTTCGAGAGCCCCGAGCCCGCATCGCCCGCCATCGCCTCGATCTCGGGCGTGATCTCCTCGATCAGGTCGAAACGGTGCGCCTCGGGGTCCTGCATCGGGTTGGCATTATAGAACCCGTCGACATCGGACAGCAGCACCGCGACATCGGCCCCCACCGTCACCGCCACCTGCGCCGCCAGCCGGTCGTTGTCGCCAAAGCGGATCTCGTCGGTGGCGATGGTGTCGTTCTCGTTGACGATAGGCACCGCGCCAAAGCCCAGCAGCGTCTCCATCGTGGCGCGGGAATTCAGATAGCGCCGCCGGTCCTCGGAATCCTCCAGCGTCACCAGCACCTGGGCGGTGGTGATGCCATGCGGTTCAAGGCAGTCCTCATAGGCGCGGGCCAGCCGGATCTGGCCGACCGCGGCGGCCGCCTGGCTTTGTTCCAGCGCGAGCGTGCCCAGCCCCAGCCCCAGCACCCCGCGCCCCAGCGCGATCGAGCCCGACGAGACCAGCACCACATCGGTGCCGCGCGCCTTGATCATCGCGACGTCCTGGGCCAACCCCTTCAGCCAGTCGGCGCGCAGGCTGCCGGTGGCACGGTCTACCAGAAGCGCCGAGCCGATCTTGACGACCAGCCGCCGGGCCGAACTCAGGGACGCCACGCTTCGCCCTCCCCGTCCTCGTCGGCCTTGAGGCGCAGCCGGTCCTCGTCGATCTCGGCACGCAGCGCGCGCAGCACCTCGGTCACACCTTCGCGCGACACCCCCGACATCAGCATCACCGGGCCGCCGGTCGCCTCTTCGAGGGCGGCCCGCTTCTCGGCGCGCTCGTCGTCGTCGAGACTGTCGATCTTGTTCAGGACCGTCACCCGCGGCTTGTCGGCCAGATCGCCGCCGTAAAGTTCAAGCTCGGTCAGCACGGTGTCCCAGTCGGCAGCGACATCCTCGGACGTGGCATCGATCAGATGCAGAAGCACCGCGCAGCGTTCGACATGGCCGAGAAAGCGGTCCCCGATTCCGCGCCCCTCATGGGCACCCTCGATCAGGCCGGGAATGTCCGCGATGACGAATTCGGCGCCGTCGACACCAACCACCCCCAGATTGGGATGCAGCGTCGTGAACGGGTAATCGGCGATCTTTGGGCGGGCATTCGAGGTCGCGGCCAGGAAGGTCGACTTGCCGGCATTGGGCAGACCCAGCAGCCCGGCATCGGCGATCAGCTTGAGCCGCAGCCAGAGCGTGCGCTCGACCCCCTCCTGCCCGGAATTGGCCCGGCGCGGCGCCTGGTTGGTCGAGGTCTTGAAATGCAGGTTGCCCCAGCCGCCATTGCCGCCCTGGGCCAGCAGCACGCGCTGACCAAGCTCGGTCAGGTCGGCGACGACGGTTTCTTCGTCCTCTTCGAGGATCTCGGTGCCCACCGGCACCTTCAGCACCATGTCCGCGCCCGAAGCACCGGATTTCTGGCGACCCATGCCGCCCTGCCCGTTCTGGGCGAAGAAATGTTGCTGATATCGGAAGTCGATCAGGGTGTTCAGCCCCTCGACCGCCTCGACCCAGACATCGCCGCCCCGGCCGCCATCGCCGCCGTCGGGGCCGCCGAATTCGACGTATTTCTCGCGGCGGAAGCTGATACAGCCGTTCCCGCCGCTGCCCGAGCGGATATAGACCTTTGCAAGGTCAAGGAATTTCATGACGAGCCTCGAATTTTGCGCGTATCAGGCGATAGTGGATATTGGGCGCAGGCTCAAGCCGCGCCAGCGACCGCCCCGCCCCACGGCCGAGCCGTTCGAAGCCGAGCTTCTCGAGCACGCGGCCCGAACCGGGATTGTCGGCGAAATGATCGGCCGCCAGCACGTCGAGCCCGCGAAACCGCGCGAAAGCCGCAGAGACGAAGGCCCGCATCGCTTCGGTGGCGTAGCCCCGTCCCCAGACCGCGGGATCGAGGAAATAGGCAAGCATCGCCGGCGCGCCGCCAAGTCCGGCCACACCGATCAGCCCCAGGCCGCGCTGCTCGATAGCCAACCGGAAGCCGGGCTCGCCCCGAAAGCGCGACCGGGCGATCCATTCGGTCGCCTGCGCCCGCGTCCAGCGCACCGGAAGCGTCGACATCATCTGCGCCACCCGCCGGTCGCGGCCGATCCGCAGCAGCGGGGTCACGTCTTCGGGCCGGAACTCCCTGAGGATCAGGCGCGGCGTCTCGACATGAAATCCGTCCGCCGCACCCGTCATCTGTCAGCCGAGCTTCTTCAGATAAGTCCAGGTGGCCACCTTGGCCTCCCGCGCGACCGAATAGGCTTCGGCGTCGCCGAGATATTCGAACCCGGCATTGGTCAGCACCCGGGCCGAGCCGGGATTATCCTGAAAGACCTCGGCGAAGACCGTCTTGGCCTTCTGCGGATTGGCCGTCAGAAGCGCACCCACCGCCTCGGAAGCGATGCCGGTATTCCAGAAGGCCGGCGCGACCCAATAGCCGATTTCCGACTGGTCGCGCTCCATCCGGTCGAGCGCGATCACGCCCAGAACCTCGGACAGCCCCTGTTCGGCCCCGTCCATGACCCAGACATCCTCGCTGCGCTCGGGGTCCTGGGCGCGTTGGATGAAGGCCTCGGTCGCGCCGGGCGGCAGCGGATGCGGGATCGAGCGGGTGAAGCGGGCCACGCGAAGATCGCCGCTGTAAAGCGACAGCAGCCCCGCATCGGACCGGCGCACCGGACGCAGCACGAAGCGTTCTGCCGCGATCGCGGGCTGGGGGGGGATCAGGTCGAGTTTCATGGCTTGCCTCCTCCGAACGGCGCCGGATTCTCCCGGTGACCGGATGTGCCGGGGCGCGTCGCGAAACATGCACGCCCCGGACCTGTCTCAAACGCCCGGGACGCGCGTCCTTCCACGCGTCCCGCGCCCACGGTCACCCGCGACCAAGATGGGTCCCGCCCCGGTCGTCTGCAAGGCACGGAGCCGGGTCCCGCGGCGGCCATCCGGCCGCCAGATCCGAGAAACGCATGGGGGCTTCATCTACCCGAGCTCCGTTTACAAAAACAAAAAGGGGACCGGCGCTCTGCCGATCCCCCGCTTTGTGATTTGCCCTGAGGTTTCGGCTTACTCGGCGGCCTCCGCCACCGGGAGAACCGAAATGAAGGTGCGGCCCTTGAGGCCCTTCTTGAAGGTCACGGCGCCTTCGCAGGTCGCAAAGATGGTGTGATCCCGGCCCATGCCCACGCCTTCGCCCGGCCAGAACTTGGTACCGCGCTGACGGACGATGATGTTGCCCGACGCGGCCGCCTGGCCGCCATAGATCTTGACGCCAAGACGGCGCCCGGCAGAGTCGCGACCGTTACGCGAGGAGCCGCCTGCTTTCTTGTGTGCCATGTCGTCCTCTCCTCTCGCTTAGGCCTTCTTGGCCAGGTCCTTGGCAAGCGCCACCCAGCCGTCATTCACGATCTTGCCCTTCAGGCCGAGACGCGAATCCATCGCGGCAGCCTGCTCGTTGGTCCAGGCAGCGATCTGCGCGAAGCGGGTGATCCCGGCCTCATGCAGTTTCTTTTCCATCGCCGGGCCGACGCCGGGCAGTTTCTTCAGGTCGTCGCCTGCGGGCGCGGCGGCTTCGGCCGGGGCCTCGGCCTTGGCTTCGGCGGCCTTGGCGGCCTTCGGCTCGGCTACGGCAACCGCAGTCCCCGACACCGAGCCGGACCCGATCGCGGCCTTCACGCCGGTCGCGGCAGCGCCCGAGGCCAGGATCTCGGTCACGCGCAGCAGCGTCAGCTGCTGACGGTGGCCCTTGGTGCGCTGCGAGCTGTGCTTGCGGCGGCGCTTGACGAAGTGGATGACCTTGTCGCCCTTGATCTGGTCGATCACGGTGGCCTGCACCGCAGCGCCCTCGACGGTCGGCGTACCGACCTGACCGTCCACCATCAGGATCTCGTTGAACTGAACCGTCTCACCGGCTTCGGCAGCAAGCTTCTCGACGCGCAGCACGTCACCCGACTGCACCTTGTACTGCTTGCCACCGGTCTTGAGGACCGCAAACATCGGCCATTCCCTTCTTGTCGCCGCGTCCTTCGGCCCCGCCCCGTAGCGGTGTTCCCGCGCTTGCGCGCGCCCCGGACAGCGCGCCCCCATCGGGGCGATGTCTATGTTTCGTCAATGTCAAACAACCCGCCATGCGCGCGAACGCAAAGACTGCGTACGAACGCCATTCGGGCCAGAGCCGTGCGTATCGGCGATTTCGACGCCCAAGTCAAGCCCGCCTGGCTGTGCCCCGGTCCCGGTCGGCCGCAGGACGGACGGGGCTAAAGATCCTGCCCGGCGATGAACCGCGCCGCAGCGAGCCCAAGGTCGCGCGAGATACCCTGGAAGGCGGCCTCGAACCCCTCGAAGAGCGCATCGTTCAGATCCTGCCCGGGGCGGGTCTCGGACAGCCGGATGTAGGATTCCATCGTCGCATCGTCGAGCGGCGCATAGGCCATCGCCAGATAAGAGAAAAGCCAGGTCCGCGTGTCCTCGCGAATCTCGGGCTCCTGGCGCCGGACATCGTCGAGGATCTGGTCCTCGGTCAGCGCATAATCGAAGGCACGACCATCGACCAGGCCGGTATAGAAGGCGTAATTGGCATTGAGCGCGCCCGCGACATTGGCCTCGATCAGCCCGTTCGCCGCGATGAAGCGGCCCACCAGATCGAGCCGCGGATCGCCGTCGGCCTGCATCTCCTCCAGCCGCTCGCGACTGGCCTTGTCGATCTCGGGGTCGAGCATCGCGCGCCGCGCCGACAGTTCAAGCGCCACGATCCGCGCCCCCTCGGGCGAGGTGAAGAAGGCCACCAGCGGCTCGATCTCGTCGGCCGCGAGTCGCGTGCCGAGGGCCTCCCGCATCGCCCTCTCGATCCGGTCGGAGTCGTAGATCCGCGCGACGGCAGCGTCCCAGCGCGCGCCCCCACGGTCGGGGAAAAGGTCGGCTTCCAACCCGTCGCCATAGACCAGCCCCTCGTCGCGCATGATCTCGACCAGATCCGGCAGCGCCAGCGCCTCGACGAGTCGCTGCACCTCGGGACCGTCGTCGGCCCGGACCGGTCCCCCGGTAAGGGCGGCAATCAGGGCGGCGGCGGCGAAGAGACGTGACATCGGCGGGTCCGGGTTCAGGGGTGGTTCAGAGCTATCGCGAAGCGGCGGGAAATCCAACCATGTCCGGGAGTCTTGGCGAAGTTTCCTGCCCGCGCGAAAAACGGTTGCACCCCGTCGCGGTTCCAACTAAATGACCGCTCCACAAGGCCACGGGCTGCGGAGAGGTGCCGGAGTGGTCGAACGGGGCGGTCTCGAAAACCGTTGAGCCTTCACGGGTTCCCAGGGTTCGAATCCCTGTCTCTCCGCCACAAAACCTTGCGAGGTTTTGGCAAATTACCAAGCAAGAACAAGACGTTAGATTGCCGCGCTCTGCGCGCGATCCGTCGTTCTACCTTGTTTTGCAACACATTTCGCCGCGCAATCCGCACACGCCACCAGCGGGGAAACGGCCATGACCATCATGAAGCGGGGCAGCACTTACCACCTGCGCAAGCGCGTGCCGCGCCGCTATGAGGGCGTGGAAGAGCGCAAGAGCATCTGGGTCAGCCTGCACACGGACTCCCTTACCGTCGCGCAACAGAAAGCCCCTATCGCGTGGCAGCACATCGTTGAGGGCTGGGAAGCCCGGCTTGCCGGTGACACCAGCGACGCAGAAAAGCGTTTCGAGGCAGCCAAGAATCTCGCTGCCGTCCGGGCCTTCCGCTACCTGCCAGCGCCCCAAATCGCCAAGCTGCCGCAAGACCAGCTCCTTGCACGTGTCGAAGCCGTCAAAGAGCGCAAAGACGGTGAACTGGATATGCGGGACACGGCTGCCCTTATGGGCGGAGTGAGTGAACCGGCGATAACAGTGACTCGGGCGCTGGAACTCTATTGGGGCTTGGTCGCGGACAAGACGCTTGGCAAAAGCCCGGACCAGCTCCGACGCTGGGAAAACCCGTGCAAGAAAGCCGTGAAGAACTTCGTGGACGTGGTAGGCGACAAGGCCATTGGCGACATTACCGGCGACGATATGCTGGACTTTCGCCAGTGGTGGTTTGAACGCATCCAGAGCGAAGACCTTACGCCCAATTCGGGCAACAAAGACCTTATCCACCTTGGCGACGTGCTGAAGACCGTGAACCGCATGAAGCGGCTCGGGCTGGTGCTGCCCCTCTCCGATCTCAGTTTCAAGGAAGGTGAGGCACAACAGCGCCCGCCCCTCTCCGAAAGCTGGATACGCGACAAGCTCTTGGCCGCCGGGGCGCTGGACGGGCTCAACAAGGAAGCCCGCTGCATCCTTCTGGCGATGGTCAACACCGGGGCGCGGCCGAGCGAGCTGGCGGCCCTCACAAGCGATCAGATACGGCTTGGCGCGGCCACACCGCACATTTCGATTGAGCCCGTTGGACGCCAGCTCAAGACGCGCAACGCACGCCGCGTCATCCCCCTGACGGGCGTGAGCCTGAAGGCTCTGGCGCAGTGCCCCGACGGCTTCCCCAAATACCGCACCAGCCCCGCCAGCCTCTCGGCCACGGTCAACAAGTATCTTCGGGCCAACAGGCTCTCGGAGACGCCGGGACATTCTCTTTACGGGTTGAGGCATACCCGCTGCCGAGACGGCCACGCCGATCTTGGTGCTTCCGCTGGCGGCGCTGGTCACAGTCCCGTCGGAGGTGCGGAAAAAGACCGCATCGCCCACGGCCAGTTCGTCGGTGGGGACTTTGGGCATCTCGAAGACGCCTTCCGTCACCAAAACCAGCGGATCGCCAATGGCGGCGTCCCCCGATGCAATGCCGAAGAGATTGCCGAGGTTGACGCCATCGCCAGAGCTGGCGGCGGCCACGGCGGTCATCCGACGGTGCTGGACGGCTGCCCGCTCCCGCACACACTTGCGTACGGAGTTTCTTACAAAGGCACCGAATTTATCACACCTTCACATTCGCCGGGGCCAGCAATTCGCCCGCTATTCGACGGTGACCGATTTGGCCAGGTTGCGGGGCTGGTCGACATCGGTGCCCTTGGCCACCGCCGTGTGATAGGCCAGAAGCTGCACCGGCAGGGCATATAGCATCGGAGCGAAAAGCTCGGGCGCCTCGGGCAGGACCAGCGTCTCCCAGACGCCGCTGCCAGCCTCGGCCGCGCCACGCGCATCGGTGATCAGCAGTACCGGACCGCCGCGCGCCATCACCTCCTGCATGTTCGACACGGTCTTGTCGAACAGCCGATCATAAGGCGCCATCACGATCACGGGCACGGTCTTTTCGACCAGAGCTATCGGGCCATGCTTCAGTTCGCCGCTGGCATAACCTTCGGCATGGATGTAGCTGATTTCCTTCAGCTTCAACGCGCCCTCAAGCGCCAGCGGGTACATCGCGCCGCGCCCGAGGAACAGAACGTCGGTGGCCTCGGCCAGACGCCGGGCCAGCCCCTCGATCCGGTCCTGGAGGGCCAGCGCCGCGTTGAACCGACCCGGCATCGCGCGCAGCGCCGCCAGATGTTCGGCCAGCGCCGCCGGCGACAGCCGCCCGCGCTGCCGCGCCGCCTCGAGCGCCAGCAGCGCCAGCACGCCCAGCTGGCAGGTGAAGGCCTTGGTCGAGGCGACGCCGATCTCGGCGCCTGCCAGGATCGGCAGCGCCAGGTCGCTTTCGCGCGCGATCGAGCTTTCGGCAACGTTGACCACCGAAACGATCCGCTCGGCCCGGCCCGCGCAATAGCGCAGCGCCGCCAGCGTGTCGGCGGTTTCGCCCGACTGGCTGACGAAGACCGCCAGCGTGCCCGCGGGAATCGGCGGCTCGCGATAGCGGAATTCCGAGGCCACATCGACATCGACCGGCAGCCCGGCCAGCCGCTCGATCCAGTATTTGGCGGTCAGGCAGGCCAGATAGGCGGTGCCGCAAGCGACCATGGTGATCCGCGTCACGCCGGAAAAGTCGATGTCGCCGGGCAACGCAATGGCGGTGCCCTCTTCGCCCAGATAATGGCGCAGCGCATCGCCCAGAACGGCGGGCTGTTCGGCGATTTCCTTGGCCATGAAATGCTTGTAGCCGCCCTTCTCGACCCGGGTGGCATCCACCTCGATGGTCCGGATCTCGCGCAGGACCTGCGCGCCCGAGGCATCGAAGATCTCGACGCCTGCGCGGGTGATGACGGCGCGGTCGCCCTCTTCGAGATAAGTGAGGCGGTTCGTCAGCGGCGCCAGCGCGATGGCGTCCGAGCCCACGAACATCTCGCCCTCGCCATGGCCGACCGCCAGCGGCGAGCCCTTGCGCGCCGCGATCATCAGATCGTCTTCGCCCTCGAACAGGAACAGGAGCGCAAAGGCGCCTTCCAGCCGGTCTAGCGCACGGGCGGCCGCCTCACGCGGGGCCATTCCCTCGTCGAGATAGGTCTGGGTCAGATGCGCCACGGTCTCGGTATCGGTATCGCTTTCGAAACCGATCCCGCGGGCGCCAAGCTCGTCCCGAAGCGCGCGGAAATTCTCGATGATCCCGTTATGCACCACCGCAACGCGGCGCGCGCGCTGGGGATGGGCATTGGCGAGGGTGGGCGCGCCATGGGTGGCCCAGCGGGTATGGCCGATCCCGGCCTTGCCCGGCAGCGGCTCGTGGACCAGAAGGTCCGACAGGTTGACAAGCTTGCCCACCGCCCGGCGGCGGTCGAGCCGCCCTGCATTGACGGTGGCGATCCCGGCGCTGTCATAGCCCCGGTATTCAAGCCGCCCGAGCGCCGCCACCAGCAGCGGCGCGGCCTCGTGATCTCCCAGAACGCCGACGATTCCGCACATGCGATTTGCTCCGAATGGGGCGGGAAGGCCCGCCTAGTGTCCCTTGCGCTTGGCCTTTTCGGCCCTCAGCCGGTCCATCAGCCGCCGCGCGAGCCCCGGCTTGACCTCTTGCCGCGCGCGGCCAAGCGCCAGCGCGTCGTCGGGCACGTTCGTGGTGATGACCGAGCCCGAGGCGGTCATGGCATGGGCGCCGATCCGCACCGGCGCCACCAGCATCGTGTCCGACCCGATGAAGGCATGGGCGCCGATCTCGGTCCGGTGCTTGAAGACGCCGTCATAATTGCAAGTGATGGTGCCCGCGCCGATATTGGCATGCTCGCCCACCGTGGCGTCGCCGATATAGGTCAGGTGGTTGACCTTGGCGCCCTCGGCCACCTGCGCATTCTTGATCTCGACGAAATTGCCGACCCGCACGTCCTCGGCCAGTTCGGCACCGGGACGCAGCCGGGCAAACGGGCCGACCACGGCACCACGGCTGACATGACAGCCCTCTAGATGCGAGAAGGCACGGATCCGAGCGCCGGATTCGACGGTGACATCGGAGCCGAAGATCACGTTGGGCTCGATCACGGCATCGCGGCCGATCACGGTGTCGAAGGCGAAGAAGACGGTTTCGGGTGCGGTCAGCGTGACCCCGTTATCCAGCGCCCCGGCACGCGCGCGGGCCTGGAAGGCGGCCTCTGCCGCGGCCAGATCGGCGCGCGAATTGACGCCCAGCGTCTCGGCCTCGTCGCAGATGACGACACCGGCCGACAGCCCGCGGGCACAGGCCAGCCCGACCACGTCGGTCAGGTAGTATTCGCCCGCCGCGTTGTCGTTCGAAAGCGCGCCGATCAGCTCGAAGAGCGTCGCGCAATCGGCGGCGATGACGCCCGAATTGCACAGCGTCAGGGCGCGTTCCGCCTCGGTCGCGTCGTTATATTCGACGATCCGGTCCAGCGCCTCGCCCGCCATCACCAGCCGCCCGTAGCGCTTGGGGTCGGCGGCATGAAAGCCCAGAACCACCACGGCATGCTGGGCGCGGGCGGCGGCCATCGCCTCCAGCGTCTCGGGGCGGATGAAGGGCGTATCGCCGTAAAGCACGATCACGTCGCCCGAAAAACCGTCCAGCGCGGGGCGGGCCTGGGCCACGGCATGGCCGGTCCCAAGCCGCTCGGCCTGCTCGACCACCGCGACCTCGGGGTCGATATCGAGCGCCGCCGCGCGCACCGCGTCGGCCTGATGCCCGGTCACAACCACGGTGCGGACCGGGTCGAGCGCGCGGCCCGCCGCCATCGCATGGGCCAGAAGCGGCGCCCCGGCCACCTCGTGCAGCACCTTGGCGCGATCGGACATCATCCGGTTGCCCTGGCCGGCGGCCAGGAGGATCAGGGCGGTGGGCATGGGGGTCTCTGCTCTTTCCTTTTTCTCGCCTCCCTTTTATCGCGGTTCCTGCGGTTCGCAACCGGCGGCCGCTTCACTTGGCATTTCGCTCTGTTACAGGGCGGCGAACGGAAGGACGAGGCACGGATGCGGACGGTGATCTTCGATTTGGACGGCACCCTGGCCGATACCAGCCACGACCTGATCGACGCGGCCAATGCCTGTTTCGAGACGCTGGGAAAGGGCCGCCCGCTGGACCCCGAGGCCGATGCCGCCACAGCCTTTCTTGGCGGGCGGGCGATGCTGCGACTTGGATTCGAACGTCTGGGGAAGATCGGCGAAGAGGCGCCGGTGGCCGAACAGTTTCCTCTTTTCCTCGACCATTACGCAGCCGGGCTCGACCGCCATACGCGGCTTTATCCGGGCGCGCTCGACGCGGTCGAGAGGCTGCGGGCCACTGGCATCGCGGTCGGGATCTGCACCAACAAGCCTGAAGCCCTGGCCGAAGACCTGATGACCCTGCTCGGCGTGCGCGGGCTGTTCGCCTCGCTGGTGGGGGCCGATACCCTGCCGGTCAGAAAGCCCGACCCGGCGCCTTACGTGCTGGCGGTCGAGCGCGCGGGCGGGCAGGTCGCGCACTCGCTTCTAGTCGGCGACAGCGCAACCGACCGCGCGACCGCGCGTGCCGCGGGCGTGCCCTGCGTGCTGGTGACCTTCGGCCCCGCCGCGGCGGAAATGACCGGCCTCGTCCCCGAGGCACTGATGAGAACCTATGACGAGCTTGACGGCCTCGTCGCCCGTCTTCTGCCGGAAAGCTGAGCCATGGCGCGCCGCTTCACCCGCAGCTTCACCCAGCAGGAACCGATATCCGAGGCCGCCATCGAGGCGGCGGTCGCGGTGCTGCGGCACGGGCGGCTGCATCGCTACAACCTCGCCGAGGGCGAGGCGGGCGAGGTCGCATTGCTGGAGGAGGACTTTGCGGCCTTCACCGGCGCGCGGTTCGCGCTGGCCGTGGCCTCGGGTGGCTACGCGCTGGCCTGCGCGCTTCGGGCGCTGCAAGTGAGGCCGGACGAGCCGGTCCTGACCAATGCCTTCACGCTGGCGCCGGTGCCGGGGGCCATCGCCAGCCTCGGCGCTCAGCCGGTGCTGGTCGAGGTCACGCCCGATTTGGTGATCGACCTCGACCATCTTAAGGCGCGGATAGACGAGACCGGTGCAAGGGTTCTGCTGCTGTCGCATATGCGCGGCCATATCTGCGACATGGACCGGCTGATGACGATCTGCGACGGCGCGGGGGTGCGGGTGATCGAGGATTGCGCCCATACGATGGGGGCCGCCTGGAACGGTGTGGCCTCGGGGCGGCATGGCGCGATGGCCTGCTATTCGACCCAGACCTACAAGCACCTCAATTCGGGCGAAGGGGGACTGCTGATTTCCGACGACCCCAAGCTGATGGCCCGGGCCGTGCTGCTGTCGGGATCCTACATGATGTATCCGCGCCACAGCGCCGCCCCCGCGCCCGAGGTCTTCGAGGATCTCTGGGCCCAGGTACCGAACGTCTCGGGCCGAATGGATGCGCTTCGCGCCGCGATCCTTCGGCCGCAGCTGGCCGACCTGCCCGGCCGGATCGTCCGCTGGGCCGAGCTGTACCGCGCGCTTGAGAATGGACTGCGGACAACGCCGGAGCTTGCGCTGATCGAGCGGCCCGCCGCTGAAAGCTTCGTCGGTTCGTCTTTCCAGGCCCGCCTGCCCGACTGGACGCCCGGCCGGATCGAGGCCCTCGTTGCCCGCTGCGCCGCGCGCGGGGTCGAGCTGAAATGGTTCGGCGCGGCACAGCCGCAGGGCTTCACCTCGCGCTATGCCCATTGGGACTATGCCGCACCCGAGCCCCTGCCCCGGACCGACCGCGTTCTGGCGGGGCTGATCGACTTACGGTTGCCGCTGACCTTCACCCCCGAGGATTGCCGCGTCATCGCGGAGGTCCTCGACGAAGAGATCCGGCGCGACACCGCATGACGCGGCCCCCGGGATCTAGCCGCCATCGAGCGCGGCGGTGCCCGGCAGCATCCGGTTCTTCATCAGCCAGCTAAGCCCGCGCCGCCAGGCTTCATCGGTGTTGCCCCGGATATCGGTCTGATAGAGCGCCAGTACCTCGCCCGTGCGGGCGTCGCGTTCGCGGATGACGATGGTCTGCACCAGGACTGACAGTTTCTGCACCGCCCCGGCAAAGGACCGCTCGGCCCCAAGCCGCGCGGCAATGTCCGCCTCAAAGGCGTTGCAGCTGAAGGGATTTCCGTGAAGCGCCAGATCGGCCTCGGCGGGCGCCATGTCGACCAGCCGGTAGCGCCCGCTTTGCGCGACAAGCCTGCGGAACGCATCCGACAGCATCCGCGCCCGCGCCCGTTCGGCCGCGTTGGTGGCGCCGAACTCGACCTCCTGGCTGAAGTTGACGAACTCGATGTCGAAGACCGCAACCGGCAGCGGATCGGCCCGTGCGGAGGCTCCGAAGACACCGGCCAGAAGCAGGATCGGAATAAGACGGCAAAGCGGCATGGGATGGTCCTCCTCCCGCGCAGGCTAAGGCTACGCGGCTTTGCGCGCTTGCCATTTCGCGCCACGCTGCGCTTGGAGGCGCCGATATGGGAGGATATGTCAGGGCCAGCGCACTGGCGCCGATCAGGTCATGCGTGGACCGTCTCGGCGGCCGGATGGATCGCATCCTGCGTGCGGTCGATCTACCCGTCGGGCTTCTCGACCGGCCCGTTCTGGTGCTGCCCCGGATGGATCACTACGCCGTCCTGCAGGCCGCGGGCCGCGACACTGGCAGCACGGATTTCGGAGCCGAGATGGGTGCCGCCGTTCGCATCGGGATGTTGGGCCCCTACGGCACCGGCACGACCGAGGCTCCGACGCTTGGCGCCGCGATCCGGCGCGCCAATGGCACGCTGAACCGGATGATGCAGACCGACACCGATCTGGTGCTTTGCCGACTGCGGCGGGGGGTGCGCTGGTCGATGGCCTTTCACACCCGGGGCAAGGCCGGGCGATTCCAGAACGAATTGCTGGCCACCGGCTATCAGTTCGACCTGCTGCGGCATTTCCCGGGAGAGGCCTGGTCGCCCAAGGCGATCCGCGTCCGCGACATCGAGCGCGCGCGGATAGCCCATCTCGAACAGCTTTTTCGCGCCCCGGTGTGCGGACCGGACCGAGGCGACAGCCCGGTTCCGGGCATGGAATTCGATGAACGGTGTCTTGCAGCCCTCAACCCAGCGACGGCATGGACGCGCCCTCGCACGACGCCGCGCCAGAGACCATGCCGACGGCCCCCGATCCCGTGGCCGGCGTGCGTGCCGCCATCCGGCTGGAGCTTTTGCGCGGACGTCCCGGGATCGACCGCGTCGCCGCCCGGCTCGGTCTGTCGCGGCGCAGCCTTCAGCGACGGCCCCATCGCCGAGATCGCCGATCAACTGGGCTATGCCGACCCGGCGCATTTCTCACGGGCCTATCGCCGCTGGACCGGCTTTTCACCGCGCGCCCATCGCCGGATGATCCTCAGCGCCGCCACGCCCGCACCTTTACCAAATCAAACCGCCGATGGCGGCCCCGCCAGTTTCAGCCGGGAAGACAGGGAAGCCTGAGCGCCAAACGTTCCCTCTCGGGATCATCGGACCCGCACCCGTTTTTCAGTCCTCGCTGCAGCCGCAGCCGCCAAGCCGGTGATCCATCATCACCGAAGGCTGGTCGCAGCCCGCCTCGCCCACAATCCGCGCGGGCACCCCGGCGACAGTCGAACAGGGCGGCACGTCCTGCAACACCACCGACCCGGCCGCGATCCGCGAGCAATGGCCGACATGGATGTTGCCCAGAACCTTGGCCCCGGCCCCGATCAGCACCCCGTCGCCGATTTTCGGGTGACGGTCGCCATCGTCCTTGCCGGTCCCGCCCAGCGTCACCGAATGCAACATCGAGACGTTATCGCCCACCACGGCGGTTTCGCCGATCACGATGGAATGGGCATGGTCAATCATGATCCCCTGCCCCATCCGCGCTGCCGGGTGGATGTCGACGCCAAAGCACTCCGACACCCGCATCTGCACCAGATAGGCCATGTCCTGACGGCCCCGCCGCCAAAGCCAATGCCCCACCCGATAGGCCTGCAAGGCTTGGTAACCCTTGAAGAAAAGGATCGGCTGAATATAGCGGTGGCAGGCCGGATCGCGGTCGTAGACGGCGGTCAGATCCGCCCGCGCCGCCCGGCCAAGCCCCGGATCGTCGGCATAGGCCGCATCGGCGATCTCTCGCAACAACTGCTCGGACATGTCGCCGGAGGACAGCTTCATCGCAAAGCGGTAGGCCAGCGCGTCGTCGAACCCGGCATGGTGCAACAGGCTCGAATGCATCAACCCGCCCAGCAAGGGCTCTGCGTGCACGGCCTCCTCGGCCTCGTCGCAGATCCGTTTCCAGACCGGGTCGAGTTCGGCAAGGCGGGGCTTGATCTCGGGCATGGGCGTTCCCTTTCTTTTCCGCCCCATACTACAGCAGATCCGCGCCTCCTTCCAAGATCAAGCCGCGCACACGCGCAGACGTGACCTTAACCGGCCCGCCGTCGCCCGTATACGCGGCGGCTATCGGCTCAGCCCGGGGAGGGAAAGGCCGCCTTCCAGTCCCGCCACGCCGCCAGCGCCGCGAAGACTTGCGCCAGGCATCGGCAATAGTCGGGCTCGTCCAGGGAGGGTTCGGGCGGCAGCGCCCCGCGCTGAACCAGTGCCATCAGCGATCCGTTTCCCCAAAGCGGATGGCCGCGCCCGAACCGCTTGCGATAGGCATCCGCCGCCTCGACCCGCAAGAGCATCGCCTGGAGCGCCCCGGCACGGTCGGCCTGCGGCAAGGTGTAAAGTGCCCGCGCCGCGGCCACCGCATCTCCATGAAGCACCGGACGCATCCCGCCGCCTCAGACGCTGGCCGGAATCGTCAGTTCGGCGAAATGGACGGCAAGCCGCACGGTGCCGCCGGAAAAGTCGCCGCCCTCGGGCGTCAGGGTCAGCGGCATCGGCGCGTAGCCCGTCAGGGGCGAGCCCAGAACCCCGTGCACATAGGAATTGAGCCCCAGGCCGAGGCCCGACCCGAATCGGTTGTCCGATCCGTCCGCGCCCAGCCGCCAGCCGGAAAGCGTGCCCGAGATTGCCTCGATCACCCGCCCGGTCACGCCGAAAACGGTCGCATGGGACGGGATCGCCACACCCGTGTCCTGCGCCCCTCCGGGCGTCAGGACATGGTCGAACTCCAGCACCCGCAGCGCAATACCTGCACCCGAGGCCGAAACCGCCGCGCCGATGGCAGACCAGGCGCTGCCGGTCCAGCGCATGTCCGCGCCCGCATCGACCACATAGGCCCGCCAGCCGGGCAGCGGGGCGACGAAGACCCAGCCGCCATTGTCCTGCACCGCGATCCGGCCGTCCTGTCCCTCCCAAAGGCCCTCGCCCGCGGCCGGAACGCCCCAGGCCTGACCGTCCGGCACCCCCATTGGCGGGGCCGAAACGGTGACGCTTTGCAGCCGAAGCTGTACCAGCGCGTCGAGCCTGGTCAGCGCCTCGTTCACGGTCACATGCTTCTGAGCCTGCGCCGCCTGCAGCAGCGGAAGCGACAGGTTCGCGGTGTCAGCCATCGATCTCGATCCTCCGATAGGGTCCGGGTCCGAACTGGTCGGACAGTTGCGCCACCTCGAGGGCGGAGGGCGCTGTCGTCCCGTCTGCCGCCTGCATGGCTGCGGTATAGGTCCAGCCTGTTGCGGCGACAGTTTCGGTCCGCAGCACCGCACCTTCGCCGGATTTCACCAGCACCGAATAAAGCTCGCGCTCTTCGCCCAGCGGCACCTCGACCGAGGCCCAACTGTCGCCGTCCACCCGCGTTCGGCGTACCCAGCTCAGCTCCAGATCGCCGCCGGGCGCTCGCACCGCCTTAAGATGACAGGGGGCATAGGGCCGAAGCCCGATCCCGTCGAAGGCCAGCCGGACATGGTCGTAGCTCGGGTCGTCATAGGCCCGCGTCCCGGGGCCGATCCGGTAATGCCGCGCAAGCCCCCGCGCCGACGCGGCAAGCGCGATCTGCGGCACCCGCGCATCAAGCAGCACGACGGTGCTTCCCACGGGCCAGATCTGGGGCATGTCGGCCTCGGTCCCGGCCTGCCCGCGAAGCCTCAGCCTCAGCTCGTAGGTCCGCGGCCCGATCAGTTCGGCTTCGGCGAACTGGAATACCTCCCAGCCCCCGGGTCCGCCCGCCCCGATCGCCGCGACATTGGCCCCGGCCAACAGATCGGCCTCGCCGACCGAGGCAAGGCTGCCCGCCGCAAGCTTGACCCGAAGCGCGGGCCCCCGGTCCCAACGGCCGGGGTCGGCTGCCGCAAGCGGCGTCTCGGTCAGACCGATCACTGCGGACCGGTCGAGCGTCGCGTTCAACGTGTAGCCCGCATCCTCGACCGCCGTGTAGACGTCGACCGTACCGGGCCAGGGGGCCGCGACCGCCGCGACATGGGGCGCATGGGGTACCTCCTCGCCGGTCAGCAGCGGCAAATCGAGGAAGACCGCATGCACCGGCACCGGCGCCACAAAGGCGGCTTGGGCCACGCCGCGATCCTCGAAGCGCGGCGGCAGGTAAAGTCCCCGCTCGACCCGCACTGCCTCGATCTGCCGCGTATCGGCCAGATCGACCCGATCAATCCGGTAATCGCCGGATGGCAGCCGCATCACGTCGCCCGCCCCCACAGACAGCGTCGACAGCGGCAAGGCCAGCCGCACCCGGTCGCGCGCCACCCGGGATTCCGACAGCCAGCGTTCGACGACGGCCTGCCCCTCGGCCGCAGTCAGCACCAGCGGCAATTCGCTGACCGAGACCGCCCGGCTGGCTTCATCGGGAAAGATCGCCTCGGCCGCCCGGGTCTCATAGGCACCATCGGCCTCGACGAAAGACAGGCGCACCCGTCCGGCGGTCTCGGCCCCCGGGGTCCGGCTGTGTTCGATATCGCCGGCCAGATCTCCGGTCTGGGCCAGATCGGCGGGGTCGAGGACGACCCCGGCCCGCCCGTCGCGATTGAAGAACACGATCCGGCCGTCGCGCTCCGCCGCCTCGATGCCGAAAGCCAGCATCAGTGGCTGCAACGCCGACCGTGCCCCGGCCAGGTCGCCAACCGCATAGCCCCGTACCAGCCCGTAGACATCGGACACATCCAGATCGGTCACCCCCGAGGCGGTACAAATCTCGCGGATCACCGCATCCAGAGCCTGCGCCGAGGCCCGTCCGTTCAGCCAGTGCCCACGACCGTAATTGTCGCCATCCGACCAGAGCGTCCGGTTCCCGGGAAACTGCGGATAGGGCCGCGCGTCCCAGGCCCAGACATGCGCCCGCGACAGATCCACCATCGGCCCGCCGTAAAGCGGCGAAACCGGGTTCACCGCCGGGTCGGCCCAATAGCCCAGCAGCGCACGCAGATACTGGTGCTGGATCAGGTCGTCGCGGGCGCCGGTCGAATAGGGCGGCAGCGCGCTTTCCGAGGATTTGGCGTCGCTGAAAAGGTTGGGTGCATTAGTCCCCTTGTCGACCGCCGGACAGCCCAGTTCGGTGAACCAGATCGGCTTCGACTGCGGAACCCAGGCCGTCGGCGTCGCACTGCGGACCCCGTCGATCCGGTCGTGATGGGTGCTCTGCCACCAGCTTCGGATGTCCTTGTAGCGCCAGACCCAGGGCTCGCCATGGGCGCCATCGGTGATCGGGCTGCGGATCTGCGCGTCGCGGGCAGCCTGCGAGGCATAGTACCAGTCGAACCCTTCTCCACCCTCGATATTCGCGCGCAGATAGTCCAGATCGTGGATCGCGCCCCAGGCGGCATCGGCATGATCGTCGCCGTCGCGCCAGTCCGACAGGGGCATATAGTTGTCGATCCCGATGAAGTCGATCGCCGGGTCCGCCCAGAGCGGATCGAGATGGAAATGCACGTCGCCCGGAGCGGTCTCGGGGTGATAGCCGAAATACTCGCTCCAGTCGGCAGCATAGCCGATCTTGCAGCCGGGCCCGAGGATGGCACGCACATCCTCGGCCAGCGCACGCAGGGCATCGACCGCGGGAAACCGCCCGGCCCCGCCGCGGATCGTCGTCAGACCGCGCAGTTCGGACCCGATGCAGAAGGCCGACACGCCCCCCGCCAACGCGCAAAGATGGGCATAGTGCAGGATGAAGCGTCGATAGCTCCAGTCATCGGTCCCGACATAGGCAACGCTCTGTCCCGAGGCAGTGAAATCCTCCGGCCGAGCCGTGCCGAAGAACAGCGCAACCTCGTCTTCCGCGAACCGCGTGCCATTCGTGGTGAAGGGATGGGCGGGCGCGAAATTCAGCGTGATGCGGCCGCGCCAGGGCAAGGGCGGCTGACCCGCCGCGCCGGTGTAGGGGTCGATCAGCGCATTGCCCGGCACCTGGTCCATCAGGATGAACGGATAGAAGACCGGGTCCTGACCGCGCGCGTTCAGCGCCCGGATCGCCTCGATCACGCTGGCATCGGCAGGCGTGCCGCCATAGATCGGCCGCCCGTCGACATGGGGCACGATCTCGGCCGCGCTCCGGCTGAGCCCCGCCACCCGCCAGGGCATCGGGTTGCCGTCGAAGCCTGTCTGTTCGACCTTCGGCCGAAGCCGCGCGACCGGCGCGCGCAGGTCCGAGGCGAACCAGCTGACCACCAGAGAGACCGAACGCACATTCGGCAATTCGCCCTGCAGCATGTCGAGCGATGTGGCGATGTCGGTCTTGCCACTCGGCGAATTGACGTTCGCCGATACCGCCTGACCCGGCCCGTAGGAGAAATGAACCGGCGTCGTTGCCAGGGCATATTCGCCGGTGCCCGGGATCAGCGACACGCCCTGCACCAGCGCGGGCAGATCGTCCGTCGCTCCCGCCGCCCGCCGCACGACCTCGAAGGACAGTTGCGGCACGCGGTTGCCGAAGCGTGCAAGCTCCATGTCCTCGATCACCACATAGGCGATGCCGCGATAGGCCGGAGCCCGCCCCGGCCCCTCGACCGCCTCGATCAGCGCATCGGGCAACTGGTCTTCGGACCCGTCATAGACGCGCAGCGTCAAGGATTGCGGCTCGATCTCGGCGCCGTCTGCCCAGATCCGGCCGACCCGGGCGATCTGGCCCTCGCAGAGTGCGATCCCCAGACTGACCGAATAGCTGTATTCCTTGACCTTGGGCTTGCTGGGCGCGCCTTTTCCTCCGCCATGCGTGCTGACCGTCTCGCGAAAGCGCGAGGCCCAGATCACCTGCCCCGCCACCCGCGACCGCCCCCATAGCCGGCCGACGGCCGCGCCCTCGCTGGCGCCGGTCAGGCGGAACCTCTCGACCTTTCCGGTCTCGACCGCCTGCGATCCGCTGCCAAGAAGCTGCTGGTCGATCACGCGGCCCAGCGTGGCGCCCACGGCCCGTCCGATGACCGCGCTCGACAGCCCCAGGACCGACCCGCCCAGCGCCGAGCCGGCGGCCGCTCCGGCCGCCGACAAAACAATCGTTGCCATGGGTCAGATCCCCTCGGGAAAGGCAAAGCGGGCCACGATCCGCCGCGCCCAGGGCTGGGAAAGCGAGCTTTCGACCACACCGCGCCCCGAATAGGCGTGGATGAAACTCGGCGCCTCTTCGACCCGACCCTGAACGCCCAGATGCTTGGCAACTGTGTCGTCGCGCATCCGGAACAGGATCACATCGCCCTCGGCGGCCTCTTCCAGCGGTTTGGCGATCAGATGCCGCCCGGCCGCGCGCCACAGGATCTCTTCGCCCTGAGGCTCGGACCAGTCCGGCGTATAGGGCGGCACCTCTTCCGGCTCGCGCCCGTAAAGCGACCGCCAGACACCGCGCAGAAGCCCGAGGCAATCCGCCCCGGCACCGCGCACCGATCCCTGATGCCGATAGGGTGTCCCGATCCAGCGGCGCGCCTCATTGGCGGCGCGTTCTCCCATGATGGTCATGATTTCAGACTTCCCCCGTCGTTCAGCCCCGAGCGGGTCGGATAGCTCATCAGCCAGTCCTCGCCCGGAATATGCGGAAACCCTCTGAAGTTGAGGAAATTGTCGAACTTGTCCCGGCAGGTCTCTGCCCGCCGGTCGCAGCCCGCGACCAGCCGCAGACTGTCGCCCGCCAGGACGGTGCCGCGGATCTCGGACCAAAGCTCGATCACCCGCCCCCCGCTGTCCTCGCGGTCCCCCTTGATGGCGCCCACCAGCCCCGCCGCCGGCCCCGACACCACCTCGAGCCGCCCCTGTTCGAACCAGCGTGGGGCAAAGCCCGACAGTCCGGCGATCCGGAACAGGCGTCGTCCGGTCACGCTTGCCACAGGAACGACCGTCGAGAAATCGGGATGAGCGGTGTCGAAGCGGCAGGCCGCATCGCCCAGAACCGCCCCGCAGGGCGCCTGATAGACCAGACCTTGCGGCTGGTTCAGCGCCTCGGACAGACCGCGCAATTCGGCCTCGAAGACCCCGGCCGTCCGGGTCATCTCGCCCAGCGTGCCGGTGAAGATCAGCGCGTGCTGGGCGGCATCGCGCCAGTTCACCATCCAGATCCTCAGCGCCGCACCGTCATAGCGTCCGGCCGAAATGTCCTCTTCGGTGATCGCCTCCGAACTCAGCGCCGACACGGCCGCCGAGTTGTCGACCGAAAGGCCCGTGGTCTGGCTCAACGCCCGCGCCGTCATGCCGGTATCGGCGCGGAAGGTGATGCCCGCGAAGGTCATATCGCGGTCGTGATCGGTAAAGCCCATGACCACGCCGTCCTGGCGCGTCAGCGCCCAGGCCCTGGCAAGCGTCGTCGCGCCGCTTTCCAGATGGGCCTGAAATGTCGCCGACAGCGGCATCAGATACGCAGCTCCACGACCGGGACCGAGGGGACTTCGCCCGCCCGGAAACTCTCGACCGAGGTCTGGATCCGGTCTGTGTCGAATCGCACCGGTACATCGAACTCGAAGCCCGCGGTCACCACTGCGCCCATCCCCGGCGGCTCGGCCAAGGTCACGATCCCCGTCGATGTCTCGATGGCAAAATCGACCGGGGCAAACAGCTGGCGCCCGTCGACTGCGACAGACACCGTGCCGGCCACCGGCTTGGCGATCGGGCGCAGATAGGACTGGCTGCCCGAGGCATAGGTCTTTCTCAGCTGGAACTCGACAGTGCTGGCATCCCCGATCCCGATCACCTGATCTTCTGGATCGACCGCGCCCGACGGGCGGCAGGACTTGTAGTCGGACCAGTCCTTCCAACGGAATCCGTAAAGCTGGCCGCGCCGCGCCTCGAAGAAGGCGATCAGCTGCTCTACATCGTCGAGCGAACTCATCGCGACCCCCGCATCGTAGCGCCGCCGGGCATGTTCCCAAGGCGAGTTGCGCTCCTCATAGCCATTGGCGAGCGTCACGATCTCTGTTCGGCGCTCCGGACCGCCGACCGACCCGAAACTCAGATTGGCCGGGAAGCGGACTTCATGAAATGCCATGGGCTCTGTCCTCCTTCACCTGTTCCGCTGGCCGCGCGACAGCAGGCGGCTCATTTCGGCCGCGATCTGACTTTGGCTGCGCGCGAATCCCTGCACGTCAGGCGTACTGATGTTCATGACGATCTGGATCGGGCGCGACGACCCGCTGCCGTCCGACCGGACCCCCAGCCGGCCATCCGCCCCGCGCGACAGCGGCAGGATCGCTTCCGGCCCCGCCTCGCCCATCAATCCGGTCGCCCCCCGCATCGGGAAATAGGTCGCCTGGCCGACGATGCCCCCAGAGGCGAAGGGAATGACCCGCCCCTGCGAGAAGGGCGCACCCCGGGCAAAGGGAAGTGCGGCGCCCAGAAGCCCCTCGATACCGCCGGCAAGCAGACCGCCCAGCTGGTTCTGCACCGGCTTGACCGCTGCGGCATAGGTCGCATTCGCAACCGAGTTTGCGACCGATTTCAATGCATCCGACAGTTTCATTCCGTCGAAGACCAGTCCGTCGAAGGCCCCCCTCAGGCCGCGACCGATGGCATTCGACAACGAACTGACCTCTCGGTTCGTCAGCGTCAGCGAGTCCCGCATCCGCACAAGTTCCACCTCGAAGGCCGCGGCCGTACCGCTCGCTCCCCCCAAGGTCGTCTCCAGCGCCTCCAGTTGCGCCTCGAAAGACTCGATATCCTCAGCCTCGGCCATGGCCTATCCTTCGTCCCTCAGTTTATCCGGAAAGGCGCGGGCCAGTTCCTCCAGCCGCGCACGGCTCATGGGGGCGGGCCCGCCTTCGGCCCCCAGCATCAGCATCAGTTCCGCAGGTGTGAGATCCCAGAACTCGGACGGCCTCAGACCGAGACCGCGAATGCCTGCCCGCATGAGGCCGCCCCAGTCAAAGCCCATCGTGCTTTGCCTCCGGCAAGGTGAAGGCCCGGGCCAGAAGCTGCGCGGCCGCCTGGGCCGCGGCGATCGGACCGCCGCCGATATCGGCTTCGGCAAGGTCGGCAGTCGTGCCCTTCCAGCCGCCCCCCCGAAGCCCCGCCAGCAACAGCGCAATCACGTCGCGCGTCGCGAAATGCCCTTCCTCGTAGCGCTCGATCAGGGTCAGCAGGGTGTCGGCGCCCAGCGCCGCCTCCAGCTCGGCCAGGGCACCAAGCGTAAGCTTGAGAACCTGCCGTTCTCCATTGACCATCAGCGCGACTTCGCCTGCGTGGGGGTTTGGCATGCTCAGATCGCCGTAAAGTTGAGGACACCGGCCGAAGCAAGCGTCATTTCATAGGTGGCTTCGCCATTGTGGCTGCCGGCATATTCCAGGCTGCTGACCTGAAACCGTCCCTCGACGATCCCGAAATCCGGGATCACCAGCTGAAAGACCGGCATCAGACCCTCGAAGAAGACCTGTCGCGCGCGCGTGTCGGTTTCCGCATCCTTGAAGACGCCCGATCCGGTGATGGCGGCCGACTTGACGCCCGCGCCCGCCAGAAGTTCGCGCCACCCACCCTGGCTTTCCAGGCTGGTCACGTCCACAGGCTCGGCATTGAAGCTGATGCGCGAGGCCCGCAGACCCGCAAAGGTCGAGAAGTCTCCCGCGCCCGAGATATCGACCTTGATGAGAAGATCCTTGCCGTTCTGCGCCGTCATTTCGCGTACTCCAGGTGTGTCATTCAATCGTCCTCGACCCGGACGGAGAACCGCAGGTCGATGCGACGCTGATCCTGCGCGCCGACACGTCGGGCGCGGGCACGGTCGAACCACAGTCCGACCACCCTGCCCCGAACCAGCACAAGCGGTGCCTCGGTCAGGGCATCGGAAATGGCCCCGGCGGCAGCTTTCGCCCGGGCGAATCCCGCCTCCTCGCTGACGACCGATATCGTCACGAGATGCAGCGCGCCGCCCGCGTCCTTGTCGGACGCATCACGGACCTCTTCTGGTCCGAGGCTCACATAGATCGGCGGAAGGCGACCCGCGGGCACAGCGTCATACACCGCTTCGCCCACAATCGCGGCAACGGCGGCATGCCCCGAAATCCGCTGAAAGATCGCAGCCTGCAAAGCGGCCGCCATGCCATAGCTCATGCCGCCAACTCCTCTTCGGCGAGGCAGGCCAGATACTGCCCGCGCGTGTCGTGCTCGGTCACTGCGCGGATGCGGAACGACCGCAAACCCTCGCGGAACCGCTGACCGGCAACGGGCCGCTCCGGGGCGCCCGGAGGAGCGCCGCGGACCACGATCCGGTACAGCACCCGCGACAGGGCCAGTTCCTCGCCGGACTGTTCGCCGCCCGAGCGCACCGTGACCTCGGCCCACAGCGTGCCGCGCGCCACCCAGGTCTCGGAAAAGCCACCGGCACCGTCGGCGACCCGCACCGGCACTTCCAGCTCAAGGCGCCGGTTCAGGATCGGGGACCTCGCCATCACACGCCTCCCGGTGTCATCCGAAGCCTGCGCCAGCGGTCGGTCAGGGCCGCGATCCCGAAGGGCATCGCTCCGCCGCCCACGGTCTGCTCCAGCCGGTTCTCATAGTAATGCGCCGCCAGCAGCAGCACGGCATGGCCCAGATCCTCGGGCACCGCCGCCCAGTCGGAACCGAAGCCCGCTTCGAAGTCGATTTCGGCGCTGCCTTCGAAGGGAATCCCGGGCATCGAACCGCCCGCGCCGCGCACCACCGGCAGATGGGCATCGGCCAGCAGGTGATAGCGCTCGGGCGCGACCGGCACCGCCACGCCGCCCCGGTCAACGATCCGGATCTCGGTCACCGCCCGCACCGGAGCGACCGGCAAGGACTGGCTGCCCCCGTGGCGCCAGCCATAAAGCACATAACTGAAACTTCGGGAAATCAGCACTTTGCCGGTCCGCGCCTCGATTGCCGCCAGCGCCGCGCGCAGCAGCGTCTCCAGATAGGCGTCCTGGTCCCCGGCATCGGCAAAGCCGGTTCCGAGGCGCAGGTGCGCCTTGAACTGCGCAAGCGGAAGCGCCGCAGCCGGCACCGTCGTCTGCTCTATCAGCATCATCTTTTCCGTCTCTCCGCTTTCCCTCGACGCAAGGTTGACGCGCGCCGGCCCGTCCCGCTCCGATGGAGGGAGCACCGGGGCGGGCCCCGGGGGACCGGCGCGCGTCTCACCGGCCCACTGTCGGGGCCGGGTTTGCTGGTGCAGGCCAGATCCGCCGGTGTCAGGCGACCGAGAACTTCAGCACCTTGATTGCGGCAAAGTCGCTGACATCGCCGCCCACGCGCTTGGTGGCGTAGAAAAGCACATGCGGCTTGGCCGAGAAGGGATCGCGCAGCACCCGCAGATCGGGGCGTTCGGCGACGGTATAGCCGGCCTGGAAGTCGCCAAAGGCGATGGCCGCCGCGTCCGGTGCGATGTCGGGCATATCCTCGGCGATCAGCACCGGATAGCCCAGAAGCCGTGCGGGCTCGGCCGCGGCCAGACCGTCCGACCACAGAAACCGCCCGTCGGCATCCTTCATCTTGCGCACGGCGCCCGCAGTCTTCGAGTTCATCACGAAGCTGCCATTCGCCCGATAGAACGCGCCCAGCGAATAGACCAGATCGAGGATCGCGTCCGACGGCGCGCCCACGTCGAAATCGCCATCGGCGCCGGTGGCGACATAACCGAGGCTGCCCCAGCTCCAGCTTGCTTCGGCGACCTTGGGATGGCTGAGGAACCCGCGCGGCTTGTCGGTCCCGTCGCCCAGAATGAAGGCCGCGGCCTCGGCCCGCGAGAACTTGTCGGCAATCCGGCCTGCCAGCCAGCCCTCGATATCGAAGGCACTGTCGTCCAGCAGGCGCTGGCTGACCTTCGGCATCGCCGACAGCTCGTGCAGCGGGATCGTCACCCGCTCGATCTGCGGCGTCCCGGTCTCGACCTGGCTGCCGGTCTCGCTGGACCAGCCCGACCCGGTATCCGCATGATCGACCAGCACGTCATAGGAACTGGCCTCGACCGTCACCACCTGGGCAATCGACCGGATCGAGGCCGTCGCGGTCAGCACCGACTTGATCGTGCTGGCCGTCTCGGGGTCGATCAGATAGCCGCCGTCGCCGGCGACGGCCGTCGACATGGCCTTGCCCTCGAATTCGAGCCCGCGCAGCGCATCGTCGTCGCCGGACCTCAGATAGGCGCCGAAGGCCTTCTTGTGGGGCACCTCGATCTCGACGGCGCGGGACAGGGCGGGACGACCCGCCGTGATTTGTGATTTCCGGTCGAACATGGTCAGTCGCTCTTCCTGTTGCTTGAGCCTCGATTTCACTTCCGACTGGAACCCCCTGAAATCGATCAGGAAGTCCTCCAGAGCTTCACGCATCTCCATAGCGGGACCATGGGCCCGCCCGGCCTTGATTTCGGTCTCGGTCATGTTGGCAGTCCTGTCTGGGAGTGAGATTTGAAGAGGGAGCTAGCCTTCGGCCAGCATCCGGCGGGCGCCCGCAAAGGCCTCCGCCAGGTCGCGCAAGAGCTCCTCCGCGGTGCCCTCCGCCTTGGTGCCGACGCGCGCGTCGGCCAGCATCGGAAAGGTCACCAGCGACACCTCCCACAGCTCCAGTTCGGCCAGCAGACGGTGCCCGCTGTCATCCTTGCCGGCCCGCTTGGTACGATAGCCGATCGACAGCCCGTCGATGGCGCCCGCCGCAACCAGCGCCACCGCCTCGCGGCCCCGCGCCACGTCGGTCAGGATACGGCCCTTGACATACAGCCCGCGGGCATCCTCGCGCACCTCGTCCCAGACCCCGATCGGCTCGCAGGGATCGTGCTGCCAAAGCATCTTCACCCGTCGGCCTTCGGTCCCCATCTGCCGCAGACAGGCGGTGTAGGCGCCGCTCTGGACGATATCGCCCCCGTAATCGGCGGCGCCGAAGACCGAAGCATAGCCCTCGATCACCGCGCCATCCTTCAGCGCCAGCGGCAAGGTATCGCTCTTGCAGAACTTGCGTTCAAGTGCGATGCCACTTTCGTACTCCTTCATCACCTCTGTCCTCTTCGCTTCTAGGGCGTCGAAATGGCGGACAGGATCGAGGCGATCCCCTCTGCCAGGATCACCGCCACGATTCCGTAGACCGTCAGCCACATGCGCTTTTCGATCTGGTCCAGCATCTCCTCGATGCGTTTCAGGCGGTATTCGAGGGCGCTCCAGCGCTCCTCCATCACCCGCTCGCTGGCCTCGATCCGGATATGCGTCGCGTCGAACGGGGCGTAGAGAAACCGCGAGCCGGACCGTTGCCCGGCCACGGTTACCTGCCCTCCGGCCGCCTCGGCAGGCCGAGCAGCGCGCGTTTCTCGTCTTCGGTCAGGAAGTCGGCTTCGGAGATTCTTTTCCATTGCGTATCCCGCTCTGCGGCCAGCGCCGGCACCTGATCGAGATCGGGCCGAAGCGAAACCGCGGCGCCGCTGAAATGGGTCAGGAACTCGGCCACCGCTCCCGCGACCTTAGCCACCAGCGGGACCACGGTCAGCCGGTAGAAGGCGCGGTTTGCCTCCTGGTAATTGGCATAAGTTGCCTCGCCCGGGATACCCAACAGCATCGGCGGCACCCCGAAAGCCGTGGCAATCTCGCGGGCCGCGGCCTCCTTGGTCTTCTGGAATTCCATGTCCGAGGGCGAGAACCCCATCGGCTTCCAGTCGAGCCCGCCCTCCAGCAGCATCGGCCGCCCGGCATTGGCCGCCCCCTGATGATAGGACAGCATCTCATCCTGCAGCCGGGCATATTGCTCTTCGCTCAGCGTCGACTGCCCCTCGCCGCCGTGATAGACGATTGCCCCGGAGGGCCGCGCGGCGTTGTCCAAGAGCGCCTTCGACCAGCGCGAGGCCGAATTGTGCACGTCGATCGCGGTCGCCGCCGCCTGCATTGCAGACAACCCGTAATGGTCGTCCTGCGGATGGAAGTTCTTGATATGGCAGATGGGCGGGACCGCCCCTGTCATGTCGAACCGGTGCTTGCGCGCGCCCACCATGTAGTCGTAGGCAACCGGCCAGCCATCGGCCCCCGGCACCAGCCGCATCCGGTCCGACCGCAGCACATGCAGCTCGAACGGCAGCCCGCCCTCGCCGCCTACCGCCTCGAGATATCCGTTCCCCGACAACAGCAACTGACCGTAAAGCGCCTCCAGCAGCTCGGCCCGGCCCTGCGCCGGATTCGGCCGCTTCAGCAGATCCAGCACGGGATGCGCCTCATAGCGCCGCTCGTCATCCTGACAGATCAGCGGCAGCGCCGCCGCGGACTCCGCGATCAGCTTCACCGCACGAAAGCCCACGGGATTTCCGTTGAACCCCGACCGGATCAGCGAACTCGTATCGCGCGGCGTCCAGGCCGCACGCCCTGCCCCCGCCCAGGCGATCACCGGGCCGGTGGCCGAGGCCTTGGTCTCGGGCAGTCGTTCCGTCGCACGGCGGAAAAGGTTGAATTTCATTGCAGATCATCCTCCGATTTCCGTCGGTTTCGCCGACGGTCGGCCCAAAAGCTGCGGCGCGCACCCGGGACAGTCCCGGATAGGCCTGGACATGGCACGACCTGCGCGGGGCCGAGGGCGAGACGGCCCGCAAGCGCGATCCGGCCGGACTAGAGACCCCGCACCCGCGGCCGCCGCCAATGCGCCGCCGGGGCGATCATCAGGTCGTTGATCGCCCAGACCAGCGCGTCCACCCGGTCCGGGCTGCCCTGGCTCTCGTAGCCCCGCGCCGTCATGTGGCACATCTGCTCTTCCAGAACCTGCAGGCCCCGGAGGTGCTTGACCCGGCCCTGCTCGTAAAGCGCGGCCACCGGCTCGGCCCGGGCGATCTTGCCCCGCGTGGCGCGAACCGCGCGGAAGGGCACCATCGGATCGAGCTGGCGGATCACCGTCTCGACCAGATCGCCCCCCTGATTGACCTCGGCAACCAGCCGCTCGGCGCCATAGCGCTCCATCGCCTCGATGGCGACCGTCGCCCAGGCCGTCGGGGCGACGCCGCTGATGCTGACATCCTCCAGCACATAGGCGCACCAGGTTTGCGGCGGCCCCTGCATCCGGACCCCTGCCACCACGATCCCGCATTCGTCCGAGCTGTCGCGGCTCGTGACCGGCGGATCGACGGCAACCACGATCCGGTCCAGCGGCGGCGCCTCGTCGACCCTCAGCGCCTCGATCCGGCTCAGCGTCCAAAGCGCGCCGTCCGACTCGTCGAGAAGCACGCCGTCAAGCTCCTGCCGCCCGAGCCGGGTGCCCGCATAACGGGTCCGGACCGCCTCGAGGAACGAGGCTGCCAGATTGGCCCGGTTGGCCTCGGTCGGCGCGTGGGTGACCACGGTCGAGGGGTTCGCCAGGATCGACTTCAGCACCGCCACGTTGCGGGGCGTCGTCGTCACGCATTGCCGCGGCGCCTGCCCCAGACGCAGCCCGAACTGCAACATGTCCCAGGTCTCTTCGGCCCGCTTCCATTTCGCCAGTTCATCCGACCAGGCAGCATCGAATTGCGGACCACGCAGGGAATCCGGGTCATGCGCCGAAAAAACCTGCGCCACCGCACCATTCGGCCAGACCAGCCGCCGCCGCGTTGCCTCCCAGTTCGGCCGCCGGTCGGGAGGCGAACAGGCCAGAATGCCGCTTTCGCCGAACACCATGATCTCGCGGGCCTCGTCGACGGTCTCGCCGACCAGGGCCACCCGCCGGGCCTGGCCTTCGTCAAGCGGCCTTGCGCCCTCGACCTGCGACCGGACCCATTCCGATCCGGCCCGCGTCTTGCCCGAACCCCGGCCGCCCATGATCACCCAAGAACGCCAGTCGCCCTCGGGCGGCAGCTGATGCGGCAACGCCCAGAACTCGAAGAGATAAGGCAGCGCCAGCAGCGCCGAGTCATTCAACCCCTCCAGAAAGGCGGCCTGCATCTCGGGTGTTGCGCAGGCGATCCAGTCGGCGCCCGACTTCAAGGCGGGCCTGTTCAAGATCAAGCGCTTGGATTCCACCTTCGGACTCGCTTTCCGCATTCAGCCGCCTTTCAACCCGCTGCCGTTCGTCGAACGCCGTCTGTGCCGCTTTCCCGAGATCGTTCAGCGCCCCGCGCAGCATGCGGGCACGTTCGGAATTGCCGGCCTCGATTTCCTCGATCAGTTCGTTCAGGGCGCGGATCGTGCGCCTGTAGTGTTCTTCAGCTTCCTCAAGCAGCGCCCACGCCGCCGCGCCGCCCGCTTCAGGAGAGGGATCATCTGTCATCGCATCTGCCTGATTGGTCTGCCCGGCGCAGGAAGAAGACAACAAAAAGGCGGCCTCCGGGGGTACCCCGGGCCGCCAAACCCACGTCTTCCAGCATGCCGCAAGGTATACCCCAGACCGTTCGCAGAGTCAAGAAGTTTAATGCTAACAAGAAGTTAACAGCGCATAACCGACGGCTTCCCAGGCAAGTATCCCGCAAACCGCCCTGCGTCCGATGCCCCATGCCCCAAGACCGCCCGCATCCGTCAAGCGGCACGCGAACCGGGCTTCACGCACCGGCCCGACACGAACGCGCCCAGTCCCCGCTTGTCGAATGGTATCGGGCCACGAACGCCCCTATGATGGCGCTCTCAATCCTGACAGGTTCGGAAAAACGAAATGATCCACGTCGTCACGACCTGCCCCGACATCGACAGCGCCCGGGCCATCGCGCGCGCCGCGCTCGACCGCAGGCTCGCGGCCTGCGCCAATATCCTGCCCTGCGTCGTCAGCCTGTTTCATTGGCAGGATCGCATCGACGAAGAGCCGGAATTGCAGCTGACGCTGAAAACCGACGATGGCCACCGCGCCGCGCTGGTCTCGCTGATCGCCGAGACCCATCCCTACGACCTGCCGGTCATCACCTGGGAAACGGTCGAAACGACGCCCGAGGCGGCGGCCTGGCTGACGGCCGAAACGACAGCCTGACCGCCTGCGTCCCGGCACCGGGACCCCCAGCGCCTGCCCCACCCCGTCAGGCAGGTTCCTTCAGCGCCTCCAGGCGGACGCCCACGCCGCACCATTCGGGCAGGCGGTCGGCTCCGGTGACCTGATGGCCCATCCAGCGCATGCACTCCTCGGCGCGGCCGCAATGGGCGCAGGCAGCCACCAGTTCCGAATATTCGCCCCGGCCCAGTTGCCCGGACCGGAGAGCATCGTTGAGATTGACCCCGATGGTGCGCGCCATCCCCTGGGTCAGCCAGAAATGTTTCGACAGCCTGCCCTGGTCTTCCATCGCCCTCAGGCGGACACCAACCGTGCCCGCATCGCCTCCAGCAGATCCTTGTTGCGGCAGAACCCCGGCGTCTCGTCGGTCCCGGTATCGTGAGACCCGAGCCAGCCCTTGCATTGCGAGGGCTCGGTACAGCCGAGGCAGCGCGAGACGGTATCTTGCATGTCTTCGGGGGTCCAGCGGCCGGCCATGGCCTCTTCCTCAAGATCCACGCCAAGCACTTCTGCCATCTTTTCAACAAGATGGGCGTGTTCGTCGTATTTGGTTTGACCCGACATCGAAGGTCTCCTGTCGATTTCGAATTGATGGAACTAGACCGCAAGAGCTCACCGGGCGCCTTGATGCGTGTCAAATGGGGACACCGCCCGAGGCGCGGAGACAGGTGCGCCCCCTGGTGCGGACCGGCAAATGCCGGGCAAGACCGCTTCACAAGCCGGCCGTGGGCGGCTAGCCTTGCGCCATGTTCAGCATCGAGCACGAATTCGACGCCACCGTCATCACCCTCGTCGACGAGGGGCCGCAGCATCTGCAGGAGGACGTAACGATCACGGCCTTCGAGGATTGCGTGACAGTCGAACAGCTGGACCCGCGCACCGACCGGGTCCAGAAGATCACGCTGTCGCTGGCCCAACTGCACGAGCTTGGCGCGGCCTTCGACCTGCCCGAAGGGGTCTACCGGATCGCCTTCGGCCGTGACTAAACCCGGCCGCGAACTGGATCAGCTTCCCCAGATCCGCCGGACATAGGTCTGCGTCTCCTGATACGGCGGGACGCCGCCGTGCTTTTCGACAGCTTCCGGCCCGGCATTATAGGCGGCAAGCGCCAGCCGCCAGGATCGGAACCGGTCGAACTGCCGCCGCAGATAGCGCGCACCGCCGTCGAGATTCTGGTGCGGGTCGGTCGGATCGACCCCAAGCCTGCGGGCGGTGTCCGGCATCAGCTGCGCCAGCCCGATCGCGCCCTTGTGCGAAACCGCGCCCGAGTTCCAGCCCGATTCCTGCTGCACGAGCCGCAGGAACAGGTCTTCCGGCACGCCATGCTTGCGGGCCGCGTCGCGCGCCACATCCACGAACTCGCCGCGATAACGGCCCGAATAGAGCAGGCTGCCCTGCGAAGGCGTATGCACGCGATCGGGCTGCAGGCGGACCGAATTCGAATACTGCTGGGCGGCGCGACCGTCGAGCACCCGGGTCTGGGATTTGAAGAGCATCAGACGCGCCTTCGAGGACACTACGGACTCGGCCAGACCGGACGCGGGATGCGAACCGGACACAGCCAGAACCGTCAGCGCGATCGCTGCAAGCCGTGGCTTCACTCTCGTCCCTCCCCCGTCATGGGTGTTTTCGCGCAGGGACTATAGGAATAAAACGCGTCCCTGGCCAGCCTGCCCGTCGCCGCGGCCCGAACCGGCCCAATTCGCCGTCGCTATCCCCCTCCGGGGTGGTGTAAACGGGTACACGATGGAACACCAAGATTCGAAAAGAGGGCATGCATGGCAGGTTCGGTGAACAAGGTCATCCTGATCGGCAATCTCGGCCGCGACCCCGAGGTGCGCAGCTTCCCTTCGGGCGGCAAGGTCTGCAACCTGCGGATCGCGACGTCGGAAAACTGGAAGGACCGCAATACCGGCGAGCGGCGCGAACGCACCGAATGGCATTCGGTCGCAATCTATTCCGAGCCCCTGGTCCGCGTCGCCGAACAGTATCTGCGCAAAGGGTCGAAGGTCTATATCGAAGGCCAGCTCGAGACCCGAAAATGGCAGGACCAGTCCGGTCAGGACCGCTACACGACCGAGATTGCCCTGCGGCCCTATCGCAGCGAGCTGACCATGCTCGACGGCCGCGACGGCGGGGGTAGCGGCGGCGGCAATTATGGCGGCGGAAGCGGCGGGTACGATCAGGGCGGCAGCCGCGGCGGCGACTATGGCGGCCCCCAGCCCGCGGGCGATTTCGATGACGAGATCCCGTTCTGAGCCATAGCCGGGATGCGGAGTGAGGGGAGCCTGCGCCGATGACCTGGTCCTATCCTGTCGGACGGGTATTCGGGTCCGAAATCAGGATCCACGCGACTTTCTTCCTGCTTCTCGCCTGGATCGGCGCCGCCGCGTGGATCGCCGACGGTCCGATCGCGGCGGTGGCGAACCTGGTCTTCGTGCTGGCTCTCTTCGCTTGCGTCGTCGCCCATGAATTCGGCCACGCGCTGACCGCCCGGCGCTTCGGCATCGCGACGCCCGACATTACGCTGTTGCCCATCGGCGGGCTTGCCCGGCTCGACCGGATGCCCGAGCGGCCGGGCCAGGAAATCGCCGTGGCACTGGCGGGCCCGGCCGTGAACCTGGCAATCTGCACCCTGCTGATCGTCCTAGGCGCTAGGACGGATCTGACGGGGGCGGCGGCCCTTCAAGATCCGGCGGCCGGATTCTGGAGCAAGCTCGCGACGGTGAACCTCTTTCTCGCGCTTTTCAATCTGCTTCCCGCCTTTCCGATGGATGGGGGCCGGGTGTTTCGCGCCCTGCTGGCACTGCGCCTCGGCCGGGTCGCCGCCACCCGTTTCGCGGCGCGGTCGGGTCAAGCGCTGGCTTTCGGCTTCGGGTTTCTCGGGCTCGTCACCGGCGATGCCGTGCTGATGCTGATCGCCATCTTCATCTTTGCCGCCGCCGGGGCCGAAAGCGCGGATGTCGCGCTGCGGGACATGGCACGGCACCTGCGCGCCCGCGATGCGATGATCACCGATTACGAAGCGCTGCAGCCGTCCGACACGCTTCGGGGGGCCTCCTCGACGCTGATCCGGACTGCCCAGCATGAGTTTCCCGTGGTCGATGCGGGGGGCGGTCTGCGCGGAATTCTGACCCGGACCGCTCTTTTTCAGGCACTGGCGGAGGGACGAGACATGAGCCCGGTGGCCGAAAACATGGCGCGCGGAATTCCGACTGTCCCCCTGGCCGCCCCGCTCGACGCGGCGCTTGACGCCTTGCAGGATTCGGGCGCACCGGCCGTCGCGGTCACGGAACCATCCGGACGGATGATCGGATACATCACACGCGAGAATATCGGCGATCTGATCGTGATCTGCGGACGCGACCGCCACCGCTGACGCCGCGAAAATTCTGCGAATTTTCGGCGCACCGCCCGGCGCGCGCTATCCTTGAGCCAGCCGCGCCTCGCGCGCCGTACGCAACCTGGCGAAATCCTCGCCCGCGTGATAGCTCGACCGCGTCAGGGGCGTCGCTGAAACCATCAAGAACCCCTTGCCATAGGCTGCCCTCTCATAGGCCGCGAATTCCTCCGGCGTCACGAAACGGTCGACCCCGTGATGCTTGGGCGTCGGCTGCAGGTACTGCCCGATGGTCAGGAAATCGACATCGGCCGCCCGCAGGTCGTCCATCACCTGATGCACCGCCTGGCGATCTTCGCCGAGCCCGACCATGATCCCCGATTTGGTGAACATCGCCGGATCGATTTCCTTCACCCGCTGCAGCAAACGAAGCGAATGGAAATAGCGTGCGCCCGGCCGCACCTCGGGATAAAGCCCCGGAACCGTCTCGAGATTGTGGTTGAAGACATCGGGCCGCGCCGCAACGACCGTCTCGACCGCCCCTGCCCCGCATTTGAGGAAATCCGGGGTCAGCACCTCGATCGTCGTCTCGGGCGCCCGGTGGCGCACCGCGCGGATCGTCTGCGCGAAATGCTCGGCTCCACCGTCCGCGAGATCGTCGCGATCGACCGAAGTGATCACGACATGCCTGAGCCCCAGCTTCTGAACCGCATCCGCCACCCGGCCTGGCTCGAAGACGTCCAGCGCGTCGGGTCGGCCCGTGGCCACATTGCAGAAGCTGCAGCCGCGGGTACAGATCTCGCCCATGATCATCATGGTCGCGTGGCCATGCGACCAGCATTCGCCCACATTGGGGCAACCCGCCTCTTCGCAGACGGTGGCCAGCCCGTGTTCGCGGATCACGCGGTGGGTATCGCGATACCCCTCTCCTCCGGGCGCGCGCACGCGTATCCAGGCTGGTTTCTTCGGCTGGGGGGCATCGGGACGGCGGGCTTTTTCGGGATGGCGTTCGGCCGGGTTCTTCAGGTCGCGCAACTGGGGTCTCCCTGACGGGACGGGTCGCCCTCTCTTAGGCTCTTGTCACCGCGAAGGCAACCGGCCGACTCAGCCGCCGGCAGCCGCGCGGGCACTGTCGGTCAGGCTCCGTCCCGCCTCGGCCAGAATAGCCGCCAGAGCTTCGAACCAGCCATCGTCGCGCGAAAGCCGCCGACGCACCAGACCCAGCCGACGCGCGGGCTCGGGCGAGGCAAAGCGATGCACAGCGAGCGCCGGACTGGCCGCCCGTTCCGAGACAAGCGCGATTTCCGGCAGGAAGGTCAGACCGAAGCCCTCGGCCGCCAGACCGCAGAGCGTGGCCAGGGACGAGGCTCCCAGATCGACCCTGGTCTCCTCGCGCCGCATGCCGCAAACCTCAAGCGCCTGATCCGCAAGGCAATGCCCCTCATCGAGCAGAAGCAGCCGGTCGGGATCGAGCGCTGCCGGCCGAACGCCTGCAGTTTCGCCGCCCAGCGCCGCGATCTGCCGCGCCGATCCGGCCAGCAGGAAACGATCCTCGAAAAGCGGCGCCTCGATCAGATCGTCGCGTCCGACCGGCAGCGCCACCAGCGCGGCGTCCAACCGCCCCTCATCGAGATCGGCCAGCAGCCGGTCGGTACGCGCCTCGCGGACCCCGATCTCCAGCGTCAGGTTTTGCGCCCGGATCAGCGGCAGCGCCTTCGGCAACAGATAGGGCGCCACCGTCGGAATGAGCCCGAGGCTCAACCGCCCGCCCAGTCCGCGCTGCCAGCGCGCGGCATCCCTGAGGGCCCGCACCTCCTGCATCACCCGCTGCGCATGCCGCAGGAGATCGTGCCCAGCCGGGGTCAGCACGACGGCGCGCGGCTGCCGTTCGACCAGTTGCACGCCAAGGTCGGTCTCCAGCTCACGGATCTGCACCGACAAGGCAGGCTGGCTGACATGCACGGATTCGGCCGCACGGCCGAAATGCCGTGTCTCGGCAAGCGCGATGAAATAGGATAGCTGGCGAAGCGTGATATTCATGGCTTAGGCCTATCAAACAGACCGAATAACGCAACGCGGTCCGGCCGCGGCGAAAGCACACCGGCAGGCGCCCCTCCCCCTTGGAACAGGCGAAGAGTTCACAACCTCGCTTTAACCGCGGCGCTCGCCGGACCGGTGATGACCGAGGATCTCGAAGACCCTTGATCCGTATCGCCTCGGGCTTGGGGCGCATGCGGGTTCGGACAAAAGGTCGAAGCCCTCAGGCGGCTCACGCCAATGGAAACCGCCAAAGGATCGATTCCGACGTCAGCGCGTAGGTCTCCCATCCCGGATGATCACATAGCCCCCGTCGGTCTGCCCTGTGCATGGCAAGATCGCGTCTGCGCGAGGTCCGGGATGGAGGGCAGAGGTGCCGATCTCTCTTCACAAGCAGGCGACAACGACACCGGGGATCCGGACGGCGATCCAGGCGGGCACGGACCCGGCCTGGATGGTGGCCGAGCGCGACGGGATCTCTGAACAGACGGTCTGGACGTGGCGGGGGCGCGATGGCGTTCACGACCGGAGCCACACGCCGCACAGGCTTGAGACGACGCTGACCCCGGCGCAGGAGGCGGTGGCGTGCGCTGCGCAAGGCGCTCCTCCTGCCGCTCGACGAGCCGCCTGCCGTGGTGCGCGAATTCCTCAGCCCGCATGTCTCGCGCTCGGGGCTCGACCGCTGCCTCCGGCGCCATGGCCTGGGCAACCTGCGGGCGCCGAAGCCGAAGGCATCCAAGCCCGCGCACGGCAGCTTCAAGGCCGACGACCCCGGCGACCTGCACATCGACATCAAATACCTGCCCCGGATGGCCGACGAGGATCGCCGCCGCCACCTCTTCCTGGCCATCGACCGGGCCGCGCGGTGGGTCTTCGTGCGCATCTGCCCGGCACAGAGCGCGGCCAACGCCCGCCGCTTCCCTGCGCGACCTCGAGCGCGCGGCCCCGATGAAGATCACCCGGGTGCTGACCGAGAACGGCAAGGCCTTCACCGACCGGCTGTTCGGCCTGCGCAAGCGCGCGGCACCCCGACAACACGCGTTTGATCTGCTCTGCACTGACCTCGGTATCGAACACCACCTGGCGCCGCCGATGCGGCCGCAGACGAACGGCATGGTCGAGCGGTTCAACGGTCGGATCGAGGGCGTGCTCCAGAGCCATCGCTTCCACAGCGGCGAGGACCTCGAGCAGACTATCCTGCGCTGTGTGCACCTCTCCAACAGCCAGCTGCCGCAATCGGCCCTGAAGCGGTGCCCCCCGTCGCAACCCTCGAGGACTGGCAACGTCACAGACCCGAACTCTTCAGGAAGCAGGCCTACAATCACACGGGATGTGACACGTCGGCCGTACATGGCCGGGCAGCGGTGGCAATTTTCCGTTTCCAGGGGTCGTCACGGGGCGGAAACGCCTATGGCAGCCCTCTTCCGCGCCTCAACGCGAGACGGCCGCATCACTCGGGTGTGGCGACCAGACTTTCGAGGCGAACCCGTCAACAGGCGCGCTGGACCCAGGCACGCGAAACCGCATCAGCGTTCCGCCATAGGGATTGGCTTCGCACCAGATGCGGCCGCCATGCCGCTTGACGATCTTTTGGCACGTGGCAAGCCCCAGCCCGGTCCCCGGCTTGTCGGTCGCCCAGGAAAGACGCTGAAACGGCTCGAAAATGCGCTGCCGGTATTCCTCGGGAACCCCGATGCCGCGATCCGCAACTTCGAAAAGCACGTCTCCATTTTCGAGCCGCCGCGCCGAAATCCGGATCTCGGGGGCGTTCTCGCCGCAATACTTGATCGCATTCGATACCAGGTTCTGCAGCAGCTGAGCCAGCATCGCGGGACTGCAAAACACATCGAAGTCCGACAGATCGACATCGACGCTTCCGCCGCTTTCTCGAATATCCTGATCTAGGAATGAAAGCGCATTTTCGACGAGTTCGGTGGCGGGAATCGTCTCGAAGACCGGATTGATGTCCGTGCGAATATGATCGGCCAGCGTTTCGACCAGATGCGACATCTGGGTTGCGGTCTTCTTCATCATGACCATCAGCTTCTGCAGTTCCGCCGATTGCACCTCGCCCATTTCCTCGTCGAGCTGCTCGCAGATGAACCGGATGCTGCGGATTGGCGCACGGAAGTCATGAACAAGAACATTTGAGAACGTCAGCAATTCCTGCCGTTGTTCTTCGACCCGCTGCGCAAGGCGCACCATTTCGACCGCCCGGACCAGCATCCTCTCAAGACCAGCCTGGTTGATCCGCGATTTCGGGGTATAGTCGGCGGCCCCAGCAAGGATTGCCGACTTGGCGATCTGCTCGTCGCCCTGGCCGGTCATAAGAATGAAAGCGGCGCCGGGCCATTTTCTCTTGAGCGTCTCAAGTCCGTCGAGCCCGTTTTCCCCGGGAAGAACATAGTCTATGAAAACCGCGTCGAGCGTCTCGGAACCGTGATCGAGTGCCGCATGCACCAATTCCGCTTCACAAATGGATCGGCACATCCCGGATCGTTCCAGCAACCGGCGAATGAGTTTCCGGTCGCCGGCGTCGTCATCGATGATCATGACATCCAGATCGCGCATCCTTTAGTCCTCGCTGAGGCGAATATCCGGAAAGCTCACTATATTCCAGAAGCGGTCCAGAGTCTCTATGAGCGACGCAAAATCGCGCCCGACCCTTTGTTTGAGGATATACCCCGAGATACCTGCCTCATAGGCAATGCGTTTGTCGTCATCGTCATTGGATGTCGTCAGCACAAAGACAACGGCTTGCCTGAGGCTGCAGTCATTGCGCAACTCATGCAGGAATTCGAGACCGTTCATCCTTGGCATCCGGATGTCGGCCAGCACGATATAGGGAGAGGCGGGAACAGGGCCGGCGACACCACGCATGATCGACAAGGCTTCGACACCATCGACGGCGCGGGTCAATGTCGCCTTAATTCGTGAGCGGTTCAGAGCCCGGCGCACGGCCTTGGCATCACCGTCGTCATCCTCGACGATAAGAAGGTTCAGCGGCGTCCGGCCAAGGAGGTCTGCATCCTGCGTCATGCCGCGCGCCACGCCGATTTGTCCGACTTCGCACGGACCTTGGGCCAGACCACATGCATCGTCGTGCCGCGACCGCCGTCGCTTTCGATCCGCACTTGCCCCCCGGCGATCTGCACGTATTTCAGGACCATCGCGAGCCCCATCCCGCTGGCCTCGACTTCGTCGCGGGGACGCAATGTCTGGAACATTTCGAAAACCTTCTTATGATAGGCTGGCGGAATGCCCGGGCCGTCATCGCTGACCGACAGGCAATAGGCGTCATCCGTTTCGCGGCCCGACAGACGAACGAGCCCGGTCGGCCGGTCATGGTGCTTTAGCGAATTACCCAGAAGATTCAGAAGGATCGTCTTGATCGCCATATTCGGTATATGCAGCTTGTCGAAATCGGGCGTCACTTCGAACGTGAACCCCTCGGGAAGGTTCAGAAGCCCGCGCAATTCGCTGGCAAGCTCCCTGCCCTCGACGATCTGGGCCTTTTCGTCGATCCGGCCAATCCGCGAATGGTTCAAGAGATCGTCCAGAAGCCGGTCCATCCGCGCGACCCGACTGCGCAGCAGGTTCATGCTGTCGCGGGTGTCGTCGTTGAGATAGGGCGCCAGATCCTCCTCGAGCCAGGCCGAGGCATTGTCGATGACGCGAAGCGGCGCCTTCAGGTCGTGGGAGGCGAAATAGGCGAAGGCATCGAGATCGGCATTCGAACGTTCCAGCGCCTGGACGAGCGCCTCGCTACGGGCCTGAGCCTCGCGCCGGCTGCTCACATCGCGCAGCACGCCAATGAACCGCGTGCCGCCGGCATGACTTGTGCTTGCGACCGAGATCTCGACGGTAATCTCGGTGCCGTCCTTGCGCTTGCCGGGCATCTCACGCCCGGCGATCAGACGCTGCGGCGTCGCCTGACCGATCCGCCTGCGCATCATCCTGTCGTGTTTGACGGCCTCTTTGTCGCTCATCAGCATCGACACATTCCGCCCCAGCAGTTCGGAGGGTTCGTATCCGAAAATCCGGGCCACGGCGACATTGGCTTCCTCTATGACACCCTCCTGATTTATGGTGATCAGCCCATCCGCCGCCTCGGCGAAAATCGCGTTGAGTTTCGCCGATTTCTGATAAAGTCTCTCGTTCAGCTTGACGACCGCGCGGGCCAGTTCGGCGACCTCGTCGTTGCTTTCAGGGACTAGGTCCCGCAGATCGTCGCCCGGCTCGCTGGCGCGCAAGCCGCGGGCCAACCGGTTCAGCGGTCCCGTCAGCCGGTTTCCGAAATGCCAGGCTACCAGCCCGGCCAGGACCGACAACACGATGCCCGCCGCAAGCCCATAGACAAGCTGCTGACGGATCGGCGCGAAAAGATACGGAGTCGGCAGTTCGGTCACGACAAAGATGTCGGTCCGCAGAGGCAGACGCTCCCCCCGGCTCAGCGAAGCCGCGCTGAGCCCGGTGACATTGATCGCCCGTTGCCAGCCGATCTTGGTGGCCCGCGTCGACCCGGACGGTACGATGCCGCTAAGGTCCGGAAGATCCTCGGCGCGCCAGCCCGGAGTGCCATGAAATCGCAGCGGCCCGGGTCCGGTGACCGGATCGTAACGCATGAAATCGCCGGATGACGTCATGGCCGTGACGACATACCCGTCCGCCGGATAAATGACCGCGGCCCGCAGGATCGATTCGAAATCGGCATTGATCACCAACGCTCCGACAGCGCGGCCATCGGAGCCTGGCACCGGCACGACAAGACGAATCGTCGGCGGCCCCTCGTCGCGGCCTTGTTCCCGGTTCAGGGTAACCCGCGAGAAGAACGGCTGCCCGGCATCGAGCGCGGCTTCGTCGGCCAGATAGGGTTCGTCTCCCTTCGACTGCAACGCACTGCGCCGAACGGCTTCCGTGCGGTCGCTGACACGGTTCACGCGCACGACTTCGCGCCAGTTGTCGTCCCGCCCGATATAGCGCAGCTGGGAATAGTGCGGCCGGGTCCGCAGGACGGAATCGAAGACCGCCTCCAGCCGCCGATGCCAGTAGATGTCCGGCGACTCCTGGACTTTCTGATCGTGCAGTCCCTGACCCGTGGCCGCCACCACACCGTCGATTTCCGGAAGGGCCGCGATTCTGCGGCCGTCGGACGCCATCAGATCCAGTTGCTGCAGCAGCCGTTCCGCAAAGAACCCGCCCGCGAATTCCATCCGCGACACCGCGGCGGTGCGATACCACTGGACGCCGAACAGGTTCACCGCAGCGAAGAATAGACTTGCCACAAGGACGACGCAAAAGGCCATCAGGGCGAGTTTCACGCCCAGACTGATCTGCCGGCCGACGATGACCTGACGCGTTTCCAAAGGTCTCCCCTATCTCAACAGTCGTTCCGTCTTCGGTTGCGCCTCGAGTGCGAGAATGGTTTTCATGTTCTCCAGGTATTCGAACAGCTCGAGGCAGGCCCGCTCGGCCTCGGCGGCCTCCTTGCGGATCTCGGAATGGCCCTCGACAGACTGGGTCACCACACGGATCTTGCGCAGCATGCCCGACAGCATGCCACGAATATCGGCCGCGCAGACGGCCGAAAACCGTTCGAGCATCTGTTCCACCTCGGCCCGCGCTTCGCGTTCGTGAAGGATCGCGGCCCGGTAGATCTCGCGCTCGATCGCAGCGGTCACCGCGCGGCGGATCATCGAGATGGTCAGTTCGTCCTTGACCAGATAGTCCGAACACCCCGAGCGCATCGCCTCGGCGACCGTGGCGGGGTCGTCGGAACTGGTGATCATGATGGCGATGGCCTTGGGCTGATCGGGATGGGCCTTGAGCAGTTCGAGCGCGTCAAGCCCGGTTTCCATCTTCAGATCGTAGTCGAGAAAGACCATGTCATAAGAGGTCTCGTCCAGTGCGGCGCGGAAATCGTGGATGCTTGCCGCTTCGCGCACCCGGAACTTGAGCCCGGCGCGCAGGCACAGTTTCTTCAGGCGCAGCCGGTCGATCTCGTTATCGTCGAGCATGAGCACGACAAAGCTCCGCTCGGCAGGACGACGAGGCACAGGTAGACTGTCCGTTGGCATATTCGTCATGTCAGGAAACCTTGATCACGAGCCAGGAAACAGGCGATCTGTCAGAGATCGGCATCCTTGGCGGAACACTACCCGCATGATTTGCGCCGCGGGTTAACGTTACGTAAAATCGCGGTCCATTTCACCAGAAAACCGCAATGGATCAACTGAATTCGCTGCAAAAGACCGAAATTGGCCTCACCCGTTTCACATACTTGAAAGGGTTGAGGAAAAGGGCCGGAAGGCGGCGACACCGCTCTCCGGCCCCAGGGGGGCGGACCCGGCCGGACCCGCCGGCCAGCCCCGTGCGTCCGCTCAGGCCAGATCGAACCGGTCGGCGTTCATCACCTTCGCCCAGGCCGCTGCGAAGGCCTCGGCAAAGGCCGGACCGGCCTCATCCTGGGCATAGACCTCGGCCAGCGCCCGCAGCTGCGAGTTCGACCCGAAGACCAGATCGACCCGGGTCCCGGTCCATTTCACCGCGCCGGTCGCGCGGTCGCGGCCCTCGAACAGGGTCTCGTCGGCATCGGTCGGCACCCAGACCGTACCCATATCCAGAAGGTTGACGAAAAAGTCGGTCGTCAACTGCCCGGGGCGGTCGGTAAAGACGCCATGCGCGCTTTGCCCGGCATTGGCGCCCAGCATCCGGAGCCCGCCGACCAGAACCGTCATCTCGGGCGCGCTGAGGGTCAGGAGTTGCGCCCGGTCGACCAGCATCTCCTCGGCGGTGACGCTATAGGCGCCCTTCTGGTAGTTGCGGAACCCGTCGGCGACCGGCTCCATCACCTCGAAGGACTCGGCATCGGTCTGCTCGGCCGTGGCATCGGTGCGGCCGGGCGCGAAGGGCACCTCGACCGCATGGCCCGCATCGGCAGCGGCCTTTTCCACCGCGGCCGATCCACCCAGCACGATCAGATCGGCCAGCGAGACCCGCTTGCCCCCCGCGGCACGGGCGTCGAAGCCCGCCTTGATGCCCTCGAGCGCCTCCAGAACCCGGGCCAGTTGCGCGGGCTCGTTCACCTCCCAGTCCTTCTGCGGCGCAAGGCGAATGCGCGCGCCATTGGCCCCGCCGCGCTTGTCGGACCCGCGGAAGGTCGAGGCCGAAGCCCAGGCGGTCGAGACCAGTTCGGCCACCGACAGGCCCGAACCAAGGATCTCGGCCTTCAGCGCAGCGATGTCGTCCGCATCGATCAGCGGATGATCGACCGGCGGCACCGGATCCTGCCAGATCAGGTCCTCGGACGGCACCTCGGCACCGAGATAGCGCGATTTCGGCCCCATGTCGCGATGGGTCAGCTTGAACCAGGCCCGCGCAAAGGCATCGGCGAACTCCTCGGGGTTCTCGTGGAAATGCCGCGAGATGGGTTCGTAGATCGGGTCCATCCGCATCGCCATGTCGGCGGTGGTCATGATGATCTTGCGATTGCGCTCGCCGGTTTCCGGATCGGGCGCGTGATCCTCGGGCTTCAGGTCCTTCGGCGTCCACTGCCAGGCCCCGGCGGGGCTTTTCGTCAGCTCCCAGTCATAGCCGAAGAGCACGTCGAAATAGCCCATGTCCCAGGTCGTGGGATTGGGCGTCCAGGCGCCCTCGATGCCGCTGGTGATGGCATCGGCGCCCTTGCCGCTGCCATGCCGGCTGAGCCAGCCCAGCCCCATCGCCTGCAGCGGCGCGGCCTCGGGTTCGGCGTCCAGCAGGGCAGCATCGCCCGCCCCGTGGCATTTGCCGAAGGTGTGCCCGCCCGCGGTCAGCGCGACGGTCTCGTAATCGTTCATCGCCATCCGCGCGAAGGTCTCGCGAATGTCGCGGCCGGAGGCGACCGGGTCGGGGTTGCCATCGGGGCCTTCCGGGTTGACGTAAATCAGCCCCATCTGCACCGCCGCCAGCGGATTTTCCAGATCGCGGTCGCCCGAATAGCGGCTGTCCGGCTTGTCGCTGGTGGCCAGCCATTCGCGTTCCGACCCCCAGTAGATGTCTTCCTCGGGCTCATAGACATCCTCGCGCCCGCCGGCGTAGCCGAAAGTCTTCAGTCCCATCGATTCCAGCGCGACATTGCCCGCGAGGATCATCAGGTCGGCCCAGGAAATGGCGTTGCCGTATTTCTTCTTGATCGGCCAGAGAAGCCGCCGGGCCTTGTCGAGGTTGACGTTGTCGGGCCAGCTGTTCAGCGGCGCGAAACGCTGGGTCCCGGTGCCACCGCCACCGCGGCCATCCGCGGTGCGATAGGTGCCGGCGCTGTGCCAGGCCATGCGGATGAACAACCCGCCGTAATGGCCGTAATCGGCGGGCCACCAGTCCTGGCTGTCGGTCATCAGCGCATGCAGGTCGGCCTTGACCGCCTTGAGGTCGAGCGTCCCGAAGGCTGCCGCATAGGAAAAGCCGGGGCGCATCGGGTTTCCGGCGGTCGGGTTCTGATGCAGGATTCTCAGGTTCAGCTGGTTCGGCCACCAGTCGCGGTTCGACTGGCCGCCGAAGGTGGTGTGCAGCACGGGGCATTTGCCCGCCGGCGTGTCGTTTCCGTCCATCTCTTCCTCCGGGTCGCTGGTTCGAGGGTCAAATCTGAAAACGGAGGAGCCAGAAACGGACCGCGTGCACCCGAAACGACCGGCTTGCCCGGCCGCGGCACCCGCGGATCTGGTCCGCGTCCTCCCTGCGGGTCTTCTACCAGAGCCGGTCGATAGATGGAATTTGGCATTAATGATATTAACGATAGGATCGCGTTATCAGACTGGCAGTGCGCCCCCCGATCCGGGCCCCGACCGGTGCGACGCGATTGTTTCGGCGGCGCGACGTCCCATATTTCGGGGGATGCTGAAACTGACCCCGATCCTTCTGGCGGTGCTTTACGCGCTTGCGATGTACCGGTTCTCGGCCTGGCGCACGGGGCGCGAGCTTGACGCGCGTTCCTCGGAACTGGCCGATCCCGCATTGAAAGCGCTGACCGACCGGATGGCCCGGGCGCTCGACCTGCCGCGAATCCGCGTCGACATCTACGAGATCGCGCCGGTCAACGGGCTGGCAGCGCCCGACGGGCGGATCTTCATCACCCGCGGGTTTCACGACCGCTACCGCGCGGGCGAGGTGACCGCCGAGGAACTGGCCAGCGTGATCGCCCACGAACTGGGTCATGTGGCGCTTGGACACGGCCGCCGCCGGATGATCGACTTTTCCGGCCAGAACGCCATGCGGACGGCGCTGGCGATGGTTCTGGGCCGGGTCCTGCCCGGCATCGGCGTCTATCTGGCCAATGCTCTGGCCTCGCTCCTGGCTGCACGGCTCAGCCGTCAGGACGAATACGAGGCCGATGCCTATGCCGCGGCACTCTTGACCAAGGCCGGTATCGGGACCGGACCGCAAAAGACCCTGTTCGAAAAGCTCGACCGCATCACCCAAAGCCGGGGCGGCGCCATGCCTGCCTGGCTGATGAGCCACCCGCGCACAGCCGACCGCATCGCAGCAATCGAGGCGATGGAGACCCGCTGGACCCCGGCGACGACGACCTAGCGTCGGATATCGAAAGATGTATCCTTAATGAACTTTTCACTCCGGCCCTGTTAGGTCCGAGTCCTGTTGCCCAGAGTTGCCCGTCATGAGTGTGGAACCCCAAGGCCTCGACTTTGCCGGAACGCTGCGCGCGCAACGCTCGTTCGACGCGGCCTGGCTGGTTTTCAACGATCACCTGCGCGCGCATGGCGTGTCGCATGCCCTCTATGCGCAGCTGCCGTCCGTTCGGGTGCGGTCTATCTCGCGCGAGATGATCTATCACGCGACCTATCCCGAAGGCTTCACCCGGCGCTATGCCTCGGAAGGGATGATCGATCACGATCCGCGCGCGCATTACTGCGAGTCCGACGCCGAGGCCCCGCTTTACTGGAACCGGCCCGGCGACACCCTTGCCGCCGATCCCGAGGCACGCGATGTGCTGGGCCTGTGCGAGGATTTCGGCCTGGCCTTCGGGATGACCCTTCCGCTCAAGGGCCGGTCTCGGCTGAACCGAAGCGGTATGGGGTTGGCCTTCGACGCGCGCACCTTGGCCCAGGCCGAAGAGATCCTTGCCGCCAGCGAGGGCGCGATCCTCAGCGCGGCCGCCCTCTTCCATGCCCTGGCGCAGACGCCTGACATTGCCGCCGACATGATCCGGCTGTCTCTGCGCGAACGGGAATGCCTGCTCTGGTCCGCGGCCGGGCTCCGCAACAAGGAAATCGCGTTCCGGCTGTCGATCGCCGAAAAGACCGTGGAACATCACATGGCCTCGGCGATGACCAAGCTGCATGCGGTCAACCGGACCCATGCCGTGGCCCGCGCCCTGATCCTCGGCCTGATCGCGCCCTGACCCGCCGCGACCTCACATGCATGAGGGAAAATCCCCAATTCCCGCAGGGCCCGTCAAAGGCATATTTGGACCACCCTTTTTCAGGGGGGCGGTGGATCGGTCAGATCGGATCCGGTGGGGGCCGTGGTCCTGACGGGTCTGGCCCTGATGCCAGATCGATGCAGGATCGCGTCCGAGACCGGCACCGCAGGAGAGAGCGATCTCTCTTCATTTTCGTGGCCCCTGGCCACATTCGCGGGAGGCGACGGAGAGTGGCCGTGGCTTCCCGCTTTTCCCTCGTCGCAAGCCGCGCGTCGGATCAGCCCAACGCCTTGCCCAGCCGGGGCAGCCGTGCCCGCTTGAGCAGCGCGCGCAGGGCCAGCGGCTCGCCCGCCATCCGTTCGGCGGCGGCATGAACCTCGGCCACCGCCCGTTCGACCGGCCCGGGATCGGCCAGCCACAGATCCATCAGGAGCCCGTCCGGCGCGGCACGGACAAGCCCCTCGGCCGCCAGCAGATGGCCGGGAAAGTCACGTGCGTTGAAGGTCAGGATCGCATCGGCCCCGCCCGCCACGGCGGCCGCCAACACATGCACGTCGTCGGGATCGGGCAGCCAGAGCCGCGCCTCAAGCCCCGCCTTCGGCGCCACCTCGGCCCCCGGCCAAGCCCCCCGCAAAAGGGCGATCTCGGCCCGGGCCTGCGCCTCGCCGGTCGGTCCGATCTTGCACGCGGCCCGCGCCCATTCCTCGAGGATGCGGGCCGACCAGAGCGGGATGAACAGCCCCGTCCCCGCCACCTTCAGCAGGATTTCGCGCAGCACGGTCGGGTAAAGGACACAGGTGTCCAGCAGGACCTTCATTCGGTCAGGCGGAAGGCCAGCGCCTTCAGATAGCCCGACTCGGCCAGATGCGGCAGCACCGGATGATCCGGCCCGGCAAAGCCGGTGTAAAGGATCTGCCCGCGCCGCCCGGCCTTGCCGATGCCGCGCGCGCTGGCGGCCCGGAATTTCGCCAGATCGGCGGCATGCGAACAGGAACACAGGACCAGATACCCGCCCGGCGCCACCAGCGCCGCCGCCAGCCGCGCCACCCGCTCATAGGCCCGAAGCCCGGCATCGAGCGCCGATTTCGACGGCGCGAAGGCAGGCGGGTCGCAGACCACCAGTTCGAATTGCGCGCCCTCGGCGCCCAGCGCCGCCAGCGTGTCGAAGGCATCGCCCTTCCGTGTCGCGAACCGCCCGGCCAGCCCCGAAGCCTCTGCCCCGGCCTCGGCCAGCGCCAGCGCGGGCTCGGACCCGTCGACCGCCAGCGCGCTTTCGGCACCTGCCGCCAGCGCCGCAAGGGCAAAGCCCCCCACATGCGAAAAGACGTCCAGCACCCTGCCGCCCTTCGCCAGCCCCGCCGCGAAGGCATGGTTCGGGCGCTGGTCGTAGAACAGCCCCGTCTTCTGCCCGCCGGTCAGATCGGCCATGTAGGTCGCACCGTTCATCGGAACCGGCACCGGTCCCTCCAGGGCGCCCCGCAAGACCAGCGTCTCTTCGGGCAGGCCCTCCAGCCCCCGCACCCGGCCCGAGCCGTTCTTGACCACGGTCTCGACGCCCTTGACCTCGACCAGCGCAGCCACCAGCGCGTCGAGCCGATACTCGGCCCAGGCGGCATTGGGCTGCACCACCGCGGCGCTGCCGAAACGGTCGATGACCACCCCGGGCAGACCGTCGGCCTCGGCATGGACCAGCCGGTAGAAGGGCGCGTCGTAAAGCCTGTCACGCAGCGCCAGCGCCGACCCGATCCGGGCCGCGAACCATGCCTGATCCACCACCGCCTCGGGGTCGCGGTCGATCACCCGCGCCACGATCCGCGACAGCGGATTGACCGCCGCCAGCCCCAGCGGCCGCCGCTCGGCATCTTCCAGGACCGCCAGCGTTCCGGGCGCCAGCGCCTTGGTGCGCCGGTCCATGACCAGCTCGTCGGAATAGACCCAGGGAAAGCCGTGGCGGATAGCGCGCGCCTCGGCCTTGGGCATCAGCCGGATCGTGGGATAGTCGGTGCTCGGTTCGGTGCTCGGTTCGGTGCTCATGGGCCTCTCCTACGGCCAGACGATGGCGGCGGGAAGGGGAATCGCGCGGCCCGCCCGCCCTTTCCCCGTTAGCGCTAACGTTCTATATGCCGCCTTATCCACCCGCGAGAGGAGACCGCCATGCCGCTTCACCCCGTGCTCGAAGAGGTCACCCGGGCCATCGTCCGCCGCTCGGCCGACAGCCGCGCCGCCTATCTCGACCGGATCGCCCGCGCGGCCGATCAGGGCCCCGCCCGCGCCCATCTGACCTGCGGCAACCGGGCCCATGCCTATGCCGCCTCGGGCGCGGCCAAGGACCTCCTCGCCGAAGGCCGCGCCCCCAATCTCGGGATCGTCACCGCCTATAACGACATGCTTTCGGCGCATCAGCCCTTCGAGCGGTTCCCCGCCCTGATCCGCGACGCCGCGCGCGCAGCAGGCGCCACCGCCCAGGTCGCGGGCGGCGTGCCCGCCATGTGCGACGGCGTCACCCAGGGCCAGACCGGGATGGAGCTGTCGCTGTTCTCGCGCGACGTGATCGCGCTCTCGGCAGGCGTCGCGCTCAGCCATAACTGCTTCGATGCGGCGGTCTTCATGGGCGTCTGCGACAAGATCGTGCCTGGCCTCGTGATCGCCGCGGCAAGCTTCGGCCATATCCCGGCGGTGTTCCTGCCCGCGGGACCGATGACAAGCGGCCTCCCCAACGACGAGAAATCGAAGGTCCGCCAGAAATACGCCACCGGAGAGATCGGCCGCGACGAGCTGATGCAGGCCGAGATGGCCAGCTATCACGGCCCGGGCACCTGCACTTTCTACGGCACCGCCAATTCCAACCAGATGCTGATGGAGCTGATGGGCTTGCACCTCCCGGGTGCCAGCTTCGTCACCCCCAACACGGATCTGCGCGATGCGCTGACCGTCGCGGGCGCGCAAAGGTCGATCGAGATCACCGCCCAGGGCAACCGGTACACCCCCGCGGGCCGGGTTCTGGACGAACGCGCCTTCGCCAATGGCATCGTCGGGCTGATGGCGACGGGCGGGTCCACGAACCTCGTGCTGCACCTGCCCGCCATGGCCCGCGCGGCGGGCATCCTGCTCGATATCGAGGATTTCGCGCGGCTCTCCGAGGTCACGCCCCTGATGGCCCGGGTCTATCCGAACGGGCTGGCCGACGTGAACCACTTCCACGCGGCGGGCGGGCTTGGCTACATGATCGGCGAGCTGCTCGCGGCGGGCCTCCTGCATCCCGACACCCTGACCGTCGCGGGCGAGGGTCTCGCGCGCTACACACAGGAACCGAAACTCGTCGACGGCACCCTCATATGGACCGACGGCGCCGGCGAAAGCCTCAACGACAAGATCCTGCGCCCCACCGCCGATCCGTTCCAGGCGACGGGCGGCCTGCGCGCCCTGACCGGCAATCTGGGGCGCGGCATCATCAAGGTCTCGGCCGTCGCACCCGAACGCCACATGATCGAGGCGCCCGCGCGCATCTTTCACGACCAGGAAGAGGTCAAGGCGGCGTTCAAGCGGGGCGAGTTCACCTCCGACACCATCGTCGTCGTCCGCTTCCAGGGTCCGCGCGCCAACGGCATGCCGGAGCTGCACGCCCTGACCCCCACGCTGTCGGTCCTGCAAGACCGGGGCCTGAAGGTCGCCCTCGTCACCGACGGGCGGATGTCGGGCGCCTCGGGCAAGGTCCCGGCCGCGATCCATGTCACCCCCGAAGCGGTCGATGGCGGCCCGCTCGCGCGTCTCCGGGACGGCGACCTGATCCGGCTCGACGCGCCCGCCGGCCGGCTCGACGTGCTGACCGAAGGCGCGCTCGACCGCCCGCCCGTCACCCCCGATCTCTCGGCCAATGAGACCGGACTGGGGCGCGAGCTCTTCGCCGCCTTCCGAGCGCATGCGAAATCCGCGACCGAGGGCGCGGGGATCGTTGTCTAGCCGCTTCTTCTTGGCCTAAATACCCACCGAAACGTCAGACGACCGCGCGAAAGGACCGCCAGAATGACCCCCCATGCCGCCAGCGAGATCACCGAGGCGCTCTGCCGCAAGGCTCCCGTCATCCCGGTGCTGGTGATCGAGGACGCGGCCCTTGCCCGTCCTCTGGCCGAGGCGCTGGTCGCGGGCGGCCTGCCGGTGCTCGAGGTCACGTTGCGCACCCCGGCCGCGCTCGACGCGATCCGCGAGATGGCGGGCGTCGAGGGCGGCGTGGTCGGCGCAGGTACGCTGCTGACCCCGGCGGATGTCGAGGCCGCCACGGCCGCGGGCGCCCGGTTCGGGGTCTCGCCGGGGTCGACGCCCGCGCTTCTCGATGCCGCGCGGGCGGGCGACCTGCCGCTTTTGCCGGGTGCCGCGACCGCCTCCGAAGCGATGGCGCTTCTGGAAAAGGGCTACAGCGTCCAGAAGTTCTTCCCGGCCGAAACCGCGGGCGGCGCGGCGGCCCTGAAAGCGCTGGCAAGCCCGCTGCCGCAGATCCGGTTCTGTCCGACGGGCGGGGTCAGCCTAGCCAATGCCGCCAGCTATCTGGGCCTGCCGAACGTGCTGTGCGTCGGCGGCTCCTGGGTCGCGCCAAAGGAGAAGGTCGCGGCAGGCGACTGGGACGCCATCGTGGCGCTGGCCCGCGAGGCCGCCGCCCTGCCGCGCTGAACGCAAGGCCCGCCGAGGCGCCCCTAGCCGATGATCTCGAAGGCCTCGACATCGACGAGGCCGCGATCGGTGATCTTCAGCGCCGGGATCACCGGCAGCGCGATGAAGGCCAGCTGCAGGAAAGGCTCGTCCAGCACCACGCCAAGGCTCTTCGCCGCCGCGCGCAGCGCCTTCAGCCGCGCCTCGACCGTCTCGAAGGGCTCAAGGCTCATCAGCCCCGCGACCGGCAGCGCCAGTTCGGCCCGCACCCGCCCGCCCTCGGCCACGACAAACCCGCCCTCGATCTCGGAAAGCCGGGTCGCGGCCAGCGCCATGTCGGCCTCGGACACGCCCACCGCGACGATGTTGTGGTGATCGTGACAGACGGTCGAGGCAATCGCCCCCCGCTGCAAACCAAAACCGCGCACGAAGCCGACCGCAATATTGCCGTTCTTGCCGTGCCGCTCGACCACCGCGACCTTGGCCAGATCGCGCCTCGGGTCGGCGCGCTTTTCACCGCCCTCCGGTGGCACCGCCTCGATCAGATGCTCGGTCAGGATCTTGCCCGGCAGGATGCCGATGACATGGGTCTCGGCCGCGTTCGAGGTGGCACGGAAACTGGCAGCCGTCACCTTCGGCGCCCTGACCGAGCCGCGCCCGACCGGCGCCACATCCTCGCGCGCGGCGAAAGCCCCGGCCGAAGCCAGCCGCCCGCCCGCCAGAACCAGCCGCGCCCGGCACGCCGCAAGATCCTCGAGCGCCACGATATCGGCCCGCTTGCCCGGCGCGATCTGGCCGCGATCCTTCAGACCGAACGCCTCGGCCGCCGACAGAGACGCCGCCCGATAGGCCGCAAGCACCGGCGTGCCCTGCCCGATCATCCAGCGGATCATGTGATCGAGATGGCCCTGCTCGGCGATATCCAGAGGGTTCCGGTCGTCGGTGCACAGGCACATATAGGGCGAGGTCCGTTCGCTCAGCAGCGGCGACAGCGCCACCATGTCCTTCGAGACCGACCCTTCGCGGATCAGCACCCGCATCCCCTTCTGCAGCTTCTCGCGCGCCTCGGCGGCGCTCGTCGCCTCATGCTCGGTGCGGATGCCCGCCGCGATATAGGCGTTCAGGTCCCTGCCCGACAAAAGCGGCGCATGGCCGTCGATATGGCCGCCGCGAAACGCCTCGAGCTTGGCCAGAACGCCCGGGTCCTGCATCAGAACGCCCGGATAGTTCATCATCTCGGCCAGCCCGATGACCTTTGGGTGATCCTTCAGTGCGACCAGCGCCTCGGCCTCGATCCGCGCGCCCGCCGTTTCCATCCCGGTCGAGGGCACGCAAGAGGACAGGTTCACCCGGATGTCCATCACCGTGCGCGTCGCGGCCCGAAGGAAATAGTCGATGCCCTCGATCCCGATCACATTGGCGATCTCATGCGGGTCGCAGATTGCCGTGGTCACGCCGCGCGGGCAGACGCAGCGGTCGAATTCCAGCGGCGTCACCAGCGAGCTTTCGATATGCAGATGGGTGTCGATGAACCCCGGCACCAGCGTCAGCCCGGAAACGTCGAGGACTTCGCGCCCTTCATAGGCACTGCCGATGCCGACGATCGTTTCGCCGCAGATCGCGACATCGCCCGGCACCATCTCGCCGGTCACCAGATCGAGCACCTGCCCGCCTCTCAGCACCAGATCGGCCGGCACCAGCCCGCGGCCCTGGGCAATCAGATCGGAAAGCGGCTGGACCATCGGCGACTCCTTGGCGAGGGACTGCCGGCAGGGTCGCAAGGCCGGGTGACACAATCAAGACGCGAAAGAACCGGCCCGCCGCACGGCACCTCAGAAAGGCTGCGGTCGCGAGCGCTCGCGGCTCCGGTCGGCCCGGCGCGGGGTCACGGCCTCTATCCGGCCGCGCGGGTTCCGGTCCGGCGCGGCGGCTGCCAACGCGCGAGAAGGCCGTTGACCCCTTTCGAGGTCCCGACCCGGATCGCGCCCGACAACACCGCCGACAGGAACGCTGGTCGATGCGACGATCATCGATGCGCCGTCGTCCACAAAGAACAAGGCGGGCGCCCGCGACCCGGAGATGTCGTCCACGAAGACGGGCAACACCTGGTCTTTCGGGATGAAGGCGCATGTCGGCGTCGATGCGCAGAGTGGCACGGTCCACAGCCTCGAGACCTCGACCGCCAAGGTGCATGACAGTCGGATCCGGGACAAGGTGCTGCATGGCGAGGAAAGCTCGGTCTGAGCCGACAAGGGCTATGTCAGCGCCGAGCGGAAGGCCGCGTTCGTCGCCGTCGGCGGCGCCTGGGGTGTCATGCGCAAGGCGCCCATGGGCGGCAAGCTTCACCCCGAGGACGAGAAGATCAACCGGATCATCGCCATGGTGCGGGCCCGCGTCGGCCACCCGTTCCGGGTCCTCAAGCGGCAGTTCGGCGACGTGAAGACCCGCGATCGGGGACTGGCCAAAAACCGCGCTCAGCTCTTCACGCTGTTCGCGCCTGGCAACCTGCTCCTGGTCCGACGGAGGCGGAGGGCGTGGGGACGAGTCCGTCCGAATTCTGCAAAACCGCCAACACGGCGGGCCAAGACATCGCGAAAGGGTCCGTGAAAGACCCGAGCCAAGGTCCCCGCAGCGATCAGGCCGCCATCTCGGCGCAGCCGAACCCGAAGATCAGACGCTCCCTTTGTCCAATCCTCGCAGCTTTGTTTATCATGATTCCAGATCTTTCAGAATGTCCAATTACCAAGGGAGGCAGCCTCATGCCTCTATTCGCCAAAGCAACTTGTTAACTGATTCCAGCAATATTTTGGTTTTAAACGACTTTTCTTCCAGAGTCAGGACCCATGAATCTGCTTGAGGCTGTCCCGGCTGCATGATTCAAGCTCCCAAACACGAGGGGCATGATGAGCGGGCATTTCTGGCTGACCGACGAACAGATGGATCGACTGCAGCCGTTCTTTCCGAAGTCCCGGGGCAAGCCTCGCGTCGATGACAGGCGGGTGCTGCCCGACGAACTTGCCGCCCGCTGCGCCGCGCTTGAACGCCAGGACGGGCAATAGGGCGCCTGGTCGATC